>NZ_FRCS01000013.1 GCF_900143005.1 Cryptosporangium aurantiacum | reverse complement strand
GCCGAACTCGGCGTCACCGAATCCCGCGTCTCCCAACTCCGCGCCGAAGCACTCACGCTCCTCCGCGACGGCATCAACAGCCAGCTCGACCCGGAGCAGCTGCCGACCCACACGCGGCAGGACGGCTGCATCGCGCGGCGCCGGCACACGTACTACAACGACGTCGCCGCCCGCGGCAACCTCCACTCGCGGTTGACCCACACCTCCCCCATGGGGACTCCACTCCGCGCGGCTGGGTAGCTCTTGCGTTTCGCGGGCCGCTAGGCGCGTGTTCTGGCCTGGAGCCCGTCCAGGGCGGGGCTGGCGTGCGGCCCCGTCGACGCCGTGTACAAGTGGTCCATCAGTCGCCGGGGCCGCCCGTCAGCATCGTTCTGGACGGGCCGCCCCGGGGAAGCGCGGCCTATCCCGCGGGTCGCGTCCCGGGGGTCCCCGTCTACCCGGCGGGGGCTCCCGGCTCGGTTCCGGTGGCGGAGTCTCCGGTGGCGGCCGGCCGGGACGGGTCGGCTGACCACTGGGACCACGAACCGGCGTAGAGCGCGCCGTCGATTCCGGCGATCGCCAGCGCGGCGAGTTCGTGCGCGGCGGTCACGCCCGACCCGCAGTACACGCCGACCGGGGACGCGCCGGCTGCGCCGAGTGCGGCGAACCGTTCGCGCAGCGTGGCCGCGGGCTTGAACGTGCCGTCGGCGTTCAGGTTCTCGCTGGTGGGAGCCGACCGGGCGCCGGGGATGTGCCCGGCGCGCGGATCGATCGGTTCCACCTCGCCGCGGTACCGTTCCGCGGCCCTGGCGTCCAGCAGGACACCGGTGCGGGCCAGCCCGGCGGCCGCGTCGGCGTCGAGCACCGGTAGCTGACCGGGGCGCAGCGTCACGTCACCGGGGGCGGGCAGCACGGTCTCGCCGGTGGCGAGCGGATAGCCGGCCGCGATCCACGCGGCGAGGCCACCGTCCAGCAGCCGCACGCCCGGCACCCCGGCCCAGCGCAGCAGCCACCACGCCCGCGCCGCGGCCAGCCCGCCGGTGTTGTCGTACGCGACCGCGGTGACCGGCCGGTCGTCGCCGTCGCGGACACCCCAGCGGCGGGCAGCGGCCTGGAGCGCCCCGAGGTCGGGCAGCGGGTGCCTGCCGCCCGCGGCGCTCGCCGGAGCGGCGAGGTCGGATTCCAGGTCGACGAAGACCGCGCCGGGGAGATGCCCCGCCCGGTAGTGCTCGTGCCCGTGCGGGTCACCGAGCGCCCAGCGGACGTCCAGCAGGACCGGCGCCTCATCGCCGTGCCGCAGCGCCTCCACGTCCGCCGCCGACACCAGCACGTCGTTCATCGAGCCACCTCCCCGGCGATGCCGAGCAGATCGTCCAACACCGTTTGATCACCACCGCCGGGCGGGACACCGTCGCGCGCGGCCTGCGCCACCGCGGCCTGGACCGCCGCGTTCAGCGGCGCCGGAACACCGTGCAGGCGACCGAGCAGCACGATCTCACCGTTGAGGAAGTCGGCCTCGGTGCGCCCCGCCGCACGGCCGAGGCTCTGCCGGGTCGAACTGCCGCCGTACCGGTCGTTCAGCCCCGGCGCGAGCCGGAACCCGGCGAGGTCGATCTCGGGATCGGCGGTGAGGTCCGCCGGGTCGTGACCGGCCGCCTCCAGGACACGCCTGCCCTCGGCCTGCAGCGCGCGCCGCAGCGGGCCGGTGCCCTCCTGCCCGACGTACAGCGCGTCGACCGCGTTCGCGAGGTTGGAGAGCAGCTTGCCGGCCTTCCAGCGGGGCAGGTCCTCGACGAGCCGGACGACGAAGTTCGCCCGCCGCAGGTCGGTGGCCCAGGCCGGGGCGTCCGGGTCCAGCCCGCTCGGGTAGCCGCCCAGCCAGAGCACGCCCACCGAAGGCTCGCCCGGCGCCACCACCTCACCCGGGCGCAGGTAGCTGCTCGGCATCCACACCGCGGCGCCCGACACCCTGGCGAACCGCCGTAGCGCCGCCCGTTCGTTCTCCAGGCCGTTCTGCAGGCTGATCAGCGGCAGCGACTCTGCTGCGGTGGTGCCGCCGATCACCGGACGCCAGGCCCATTCCTGGAGGACGGCCTCGGTGTCGTGGGTCTTGGTGGCGACCACGAGGACGTCGCCGATGGTCAGGTCGAGTTCACCGGCCGAGCCGACGACCGGCAGCTGGACGCGCCGCTCACCGTCGGGCCGGACGTAACGCAGGCCGTCCGCGCGGATCGCCCCACCGTGTGCGCCCCGGGCGACCAGCACGACGCTCGCGCCGGTCGCGCGCAGCTGGGCGGCGACCGGTGCGCCGATCGCGCCGGCGCCGATGATGACGTAGCGACTCACGTGACCTCTCCCTCTCGCTTCGGTGTCATACCTACCGCACCCCTCCGACAACCGGGCGTCAGCAGCGCGAACGCGCAGACCAGACAGGTGCCGCCGGCCACCACCATCGCGGCGCGGGCCGAGTACGCGTCGGCCACCCAGCCGATCACCAGCGCGCCGACCGGTGTGGTGCCGAACCACCCGAGCGTGAGCAGCGACATCATCCGCCCGAGCATGCCCGGGTCCGACGCCTGCTGGACCAGCGCGGTGACCGTGGACTGATAGAGGGTGATCGCCACACCCATCACCGGCAGCACCGCGAGGAACAGCACCAGGTTCGGAGCCAGCCCGGCGGCGCCGATCGTGAGGCCGAGCGCGGCGCAGGCCGCCGCCAGGCGTCGCCGGGTCACCGCCGCACCGACCGCGATCAGCCCGCCGAGCACCGCTCCGATCGCGTCGGTGGAGTAGGCGAGGCCGACGGTGCTGGAGCCCGCGCGATAGGTGAACGTCACCATCGCCGCAAGCATCACGCCGAAGTTGAACGTGAGACAGCCGATCGCGACGTTCGCCAGTAACGCGGCCCGCAGATCCCGGTGCCGCCACGCGTATCCGAGGCCGAGACCGCCGTCCGCGGGCTCGGCCTTCGCGCGCGGGGCCGGGGGAGCCGTGCGCGCCCCGCGCAAGCGCGGCACGATCACCAACGCCGCAACCACGACGACGTACGAGGCGCCGTTGACGGCGAAACACGCGGCCGCCCCGACCGTCGCGTAGAGCACCCCGGCCAGCGCCGGTCCGGCGAGCCGGGCGGCGGCTCCGCTCATCGTGATCAGGCTGATCGCGCTGGGCCGGTCCTCGACGTCCACGACGCGGGGGATCAGCGTGTAGATCCCCGGCCGGTCGAACGCCTGCGCGACGCCGAACAACCCGACCGCGATCCCGATCGCCCAGAGCGGCGCCCGGCCGGCCGCGGCGAGCGCCGCGAGGACCAGGGCGGTGGTCGCGCTCGCGCTCGCGGTG
This sequence comes from Cryptosporangium aurantiacum, assembly GCF_900143005.1. NCBI lineage: Bacteria > Bacillati > Actinomycetota > Actinomycetes > Cryptosporangiales > Cryptosporangiaceae > Cryptosporangium > Cryptosporangium aurantiacum. The sequence continues at coordinate 225,613 of NZ_FRCS01000013.1, read as the reverse complement.
GTGATCAGCAGGCGGCGGACGTCGACGCGGTCGAGAACCCGGCCGGTCAGCGGCGAGAGCAGCAGCGTCGGCGCGAACTGGATCGCGGTGACCAGCCCGAGCGCCGCGGCGCTGCCGGTGAGGTGCAGGACGAGCAGCGAGGTCGCAAGGTTCTGCGACCACGTCCCGACGAACGAGACGACCTGGGCGGCGAACAGGACCCGGAAGGCGGGCGCGCGGAGGGCGCGGGTACCGGCGAACATGGCCCGGAGACGGCTTCGAGTCGGCGCGACGCTCGTCGGGGCGGACTCGTCGACCATCCGTCCACTGTGCGGTAGCGCGGTGGGAGCCGGACCGCCGGGGCGCGCTGCTTCCCATCCACCGGATTCGTGAGTTCTTGTCGACCGCCCCCTGCGGACGGTGTTCAGCCTGCGGAAATGAGTTCAGCGCCCTACGGGCCGACGGTGAGGGAGGGGCCAGGGCCGCCGGGGATCGGGATGGGGGACAGCGTCGTGCCGTCGAAGCCCGGGTTCGTCCATCCTCGGGGTGCGGTCGTCGGCGACTGGACGCGCCAGCCGGGCGGTGGTGCGGAACTGGGCGTGGTGGGCACCGACCCCGGTGGCGGGACGTTCGGGCTCGCGATGATCACCGTGCCGACGCCGGGTGCCGCCGCGGTGAGCAGTTGGTGGTGCGCGGCGACGACCGGCTCGGCCGCCCGGGCCAGCGCCTTGACCGCCGCCGAGGAACCCGCGGTGAGTTCGGCGTTCACCAGCGCCTCGGCCTGGTGGTGCGCGGTGATCTGAGTGGTGACCCAGAGCCGGTCGAACTCCGGCCCGGACGTCTCGCGGTAGCGGGCCGCGAGCTCTTCCTGGTCGGCGTTGGGCCCGGCGGGCAACTCGACGTCGAGCGGGACCGCGGCCTGGGTCAGCGCCCGGTCGAGCGTGGTGTGGTCGGCGATCCAGCGGGTGGCCAGGTCACGGACGACCGGCACGGTGGCCTGGTGCAGCGCGATCCGCGCTCCGGTGATCTCGGCCAGGTGGCCCTGGTGGGCGGCGCGGAGGAACAGCCGGTCCTGCGCGTTGAGGCTGCGGTCGGCGGCGCCTGCGGAGGTCGCGACCGAGGTGGCGACGGCGGCTGCGGCGAGGAGCGCGAGGAGGGCGGCGAGCGCGGGCCTTCGGAGCCGCTGATGGGATGTGTTCATCATTATCTCCCGGTATCAGGTGTTATGCCTGATCGGGTGTGCCCCGCTGCGCGGCGCCCATGCCCGGGCGCTGGGGACGCCGGTCGCGCGCGGGTCGCGCTCGAGGTGCCGGTCGCGGTCGTGCCCTGCGGCGCGGGTCGCGCTCGGGTGCCGGTCGCGGTCGTGCCCTGCGGCGCGGGCGCGGCCTGCGGATGCCTCGCTCGCGGGTGGGTCAGGTCGCGGGGGCGGGGCGCTGGTCGGTGCGGGCGGTCAGGCGTTCGTACCGCTGGGCGGCCGCTTGTGCGCTCCCGAGCCCGAGGCCGAACGCAACCTCGGCCCACGTCATGCCCCGGCCGCGCGCCATCGCGATCAGGCCCAGCTCGACCTCGTCCAACTCGGCGCGGACCAGCGGCACCAGCGTGAGCGCCGCGGTGAGGTCGTCGGCGTCCACCTCGGGCTCACCCTCGCGGTAGACGGCCGAACCGCCCGCCAGGAACGCGACCAGGCGGATCGCCTCGTGCGGTCCGAGCATCGCGGGATTGATCTGGCGCGCGCGGTCGGCCTCGGTGCCCGCGTGCCGCTCGGCCAGCCGGAACAGGGCGGTGTACGTGCGTTCGGCGCGTGCGCGGCTCGCGCTCGGCGGGGTGAATTCTGCGGTCATGCGCTCCATCCTACACGATCCGTTGTCAACGAAAGGTTGATAGGCGTGTGGGATGGCGCCGAACTGTCGGGCGGGGCCGGTACGGTGCCTGGCGGCGTCAGCGAGTCAGGGCACATCGCCCCGGAGCGGACGCCGGGGCTGTGGACGACGCGCGCCGGCCGGGCGCGCGGGCGCTACGGTTTCGCACGAACGGAACGGAATCGAGTCGGACGAAATCCGGCAGAGACGGATAGGCGGAGCTGCGTGGGAACAGAATCGGTGGGGGCGCCCGTGGCGGGCCCGGCCGGTGCCGGGGCGACCGGGGTGGCGTCGATCGGGCGGCGGATCGCCGACGAGCTCGGCGTCCAGGAGCGGCAGGTCGACGCCGCAGTGGCCCTTCTCGACGGCGGCTCGACGGTGCCTTTCATCGCCCGGTACCGCAAGGAACAGACCGGGGCGCTCGACGACGCCCAGCTGCGCACGCTGGAGGAGCGGCTCGGCTACCTGCGTGAGCTGGAGGAGCGGCGCGCCGCGATCCTCGAGTCGATCCGCAGCCAGGGCAAGCTCGACGACGCGCTGGCGGCGCGCATCCAGGCGGCGGAGTCCAAGGCCCGGCTGGAGGACATCTACGCGCCGTTCAAGCCCAAGCGTCGCACCAAGGCGCAGGTCGCTCGCGAGGCCGGGCTGGAGCCGCTGGCCGACACGCTCCTCAGCGAACCCTCGCACGATCCACAGGAGCTCGCCGCTTCCTACATCGACGCGGAGAAGAACGTCGCGGACGTCGCGGCGGCGCTCGACGGTGCCCGCGCGATCCTGGTCGAGCGGTTCGGGGAGGACGCCGACCTGATCGGCGAGCTCCGCGAGCGGATGTGGGAGCGCGGCCACGTCGCGTCTCGTGTCCGCGAGGGCAAGGAGGAGGCCGGCGCGAAGTTCGCCGACTACTTCACGTTCTCCGAGCCGTTCACCCGGCTGCCGTCGCACCGCATCCTCGCGCTGTTCCGCGGCGAGAAGGAGGAGGTCCTCGACCTCGACTTCGCTCCCGACGAGCCGCTGCCGGACGACGCTCCGCCGCCCACCGGCCCGAGCGAGTACGAGGGCCGCATCGCACGGCAGTTCGCGATCCGGGACGCCGGGCGTCCGGCCGACCGCTGGCTGCTCGACACCGTGCGCTGGGCGTGGCGCACGCGCATCCTGGTGCGGCTCGGCATCGACCTGCGGCTGCGCCTGCGGCAGTCGGCCGAGGACGACGCGGTGGCCGTGTTCGCCGGGAACCTGCGTGACCTGCTGCTGGCCGCCCCGGCCGGCACCCGTCCGACGATGGGCCTCGACCCGGGGTTGCGCACCGGCGTGAAGGTCGCGGTCGTCGACGGCACCGGCAAGGTCACCGCCACCGACACGATCTACCCGCACGAGCCCCGCCGCCGCTGGGACGAGTCGATCGCGACACTGGCCCGGCTGGCCGCCGCGCACGGCGTCGAGCTGATCGCGATCGGGAACGGCACGGCGTCCCGGGAGACCGACAAGCTGGCCGGTGAGCTGATCGCCAAGCACCCCGAGCTGAAGCTGACCAAGGTCGTCGTCTCCGAGGCCGGTGCGTCGGTGTACTCGGCGTCCGCGTACGCGTCGCAGGAGCTGCCCGGTCTGGACGTCTCGCTGCGGGGCGCGGTGTCGATCGCGCGGCGCCTGCAGGATCCGCTGGCCGAGCTGGTGAAGATCGACCCCAAGTCGATCGGCGTCGGTCAGTACCAGCACGACCTGGCCGAGACGAAGCTGTCGCGGTCGCTCGACGCGGTGGTCGAGGACTGCGTGAACGGGGTCGGGGTCGACCTGAACACCGCGTCGGTCCCATTGCTGGCCCGGGTCTCGGGCATCACCACCGGGCTGGCCGAGAACATCGTCGTGCACCGCGACGCGCACGGCCCGTTCCGCTCCCGGTCGGCGTTGGCCGCCGTGCCGCGGCTCGGCCCGAAGGCGTTCGAGCAGTGCGCGGGCTTCCTGCGGATCCCGGGCGGCGACGACCCGCTGGACGCGACGAGCGTCCACCCGGAGGCCTACCCGGTCGTGCGGCGGATCGTCGAGAAGAGCGGCGGCGACCTCGCGGGCCTGATCGGCAACACCACGACGCTGCGGTCGTTGAAGCCGGCGGAGTTCGTCGACAACCGCTTCGGGCTGCCCACGGTCACCGACATCCTCGCCGAGCTGGAGAAGCCCGGGCGCGACCCGCGGCCGGAGTTCCGCACCGCGACGTTCACCGAGGGCATCGAGACGCTGTCCGACTTGGCGCCGGGCCTGGTGCTGGAGGGTGTCGTCACCAACGTGGCCGCGTTCGGGGCGTTCGTCGACGTGGGCGTGCACCAGGACGGGTTGGTGCACGTCTCGGCGATGTCGAAGACGTTCGTGAAGGACCCGCGTGACGTGGTGAAGCCCGGCGACATCGTCCGGGTGAAGGTGCTCGACGTGGACGTGCCGCGCAAGCGCATCTCGCTGACGCTCCGGCTCGACGACGAGGCCGGCGCCACGCGCGGGCCAGGCGGCGGCCAGCGCGGCGGCGGACGCGACCGCGGCGGCCAAGGCGGCGGCCAGGGCGGCGGCAGCCGGGACGGCAGCGGCGGTCAGGGCGGCGGCAGCCGGGACGGCGGCGGCGGGCAAGGCGGCGCCCGGGACGGCGGCGGTCAGAGCGGCCGCGGCGGTCGCAGCGACGGCGGCCGAGATGGCGGTCAGGGCGGCGGACGTCCGGACCGCGGGGGCCAGGGTGGCGGCCGGGACGGCGGTCAGGGCGGCGGCGGCCGTGGTGGTCAGGGCGGCCGCGGCGGCGGTGGCCAGGGTGCTGGTGGCCAGGGACGCGACGGGCGCGGTGGTGACCGGCGCGGCGGTGGTCCCCGTGGGGGCGGTCAGGGCGGCGGGCAGGGTGGCGGCGGACAGCGTCGCGGTCGGCCCGAGCCAGAGGGCGCACTCGCCGACGCGCTGCGCCGGGCGGGCTTGGTCGGTGGCGGAACGAACGACACTCCCGACCAGAAGCGCGGTCGCGGCCGCTGAGTGACGCAGCGGCGGGGCGTGAGCGGTGGACACCGCCCACGCCCCGTTCGTGGTTTCGGAGGCAGCGCGGGGCGGCCCGCCGCGCGGTCGAACGATGCGGCGAAGGGCTCGTCAGAGCGAGCCCTCGGCCGCGTCGTTCCGGGCCGAGGCCAGGGGGCGCCTGCGCGGCGCCCCGGCGAGAACGTCAGGGCGTGGAGTTCGCGGAGCCCGCGTGCACGGCAGGGTCGGGGTGAAGCTGCGGCGCGGCCACCCCACAGTGCAGGCACTTCGCAAGATCCACCGTCGCCGGTAGCGCCCCGGACGGCCCGCCCGCCGCCGCGGACGGCGCGGCTGCGGACGGCGCGGCTGCGGACGGCGCCGGTGGCCGCGCCGCCGATGGCGCCGCGGACGGCGTCCGGATCGAGGCCCAGGACAGGACGCCGCCAACGGCGAGCAACCCCGCACAGATCAGCATCGCGATCCGGAAGCTCTCCGCCATCCGCGACGCATCCGCGTACGCCTGGCCGGTCAGCCCCGCCACCACCGGCACCACGGCCACCGCGAGCAACCCGGCAGCGCGAGCGACCGCGTTGTTGACGCCGGACGCGATCCCGGCGTGCCGGGATTCCGCCGAGGCCAGCACGGTGGCGGTGAGCGGCGCGACGGTCAGCGAGAGCCCCAGCCCGAAGACGAGCAGAGCGGGCAGCACGGTGCCCAGGTAAGAGGCGTCCGCGCCGATCCGGGTGGCCAGCAGGAGCCCGCCGGCGGCCACCAGCGGGCCGAGCGTCAGCGGAAGGCGCGGCCCGATTTTGTCGGCCAGCGCCCCGGCGCGCGACGAGAGCAGCAGCATCACGGCGGTCACCGGCAGCAGCGCGGTTCCGGCCGCGAGCGGCGAGTACCCGGCCACCACCTGCAGCTGCAGGACGAGCAGGAAGAAGAACACGCCGAGCGCGGAGTAGACCGCGAACGTCACGCCGTTGACTGCGGTGAACGTCCGGTTCGCGAACAGGTCGAGCGGCACCAGCGGATGCGCCGACCGGCGCTCCACCAGCAGGAACACCCCGAGCAGCAGAATTCCGGCGACGGCAGGCACCGCGCCGGCGACCGCGGAGCCCCCGGCCTCGATCAGCCCGTACGTGAGCAGCCCCAGCCCGGCCGCGCCGACGACCGTGCCCCCGATGTCGAACCCGGTTGCGGGATCCGGGTCGCGCGACTCCGGGACGTGGAACCGGGTGACGACGACGATCACCAGCGCGAGCGGCAGGTTCAGCAGGAACACGATCCGCCAGTCCCATTCGACCAGCCACCCGCCGACGAACGGTCCGATGGCCCCGGCGACCCCGCCGAACGCCGACCAGGTACCGACCGCCCGGGACCGGTCGGCCGGATCGAACGTCGCCGCGATCATCGCGAGGCTGCCCGGTGTGAGCAGCGCACCACCGACGCCCTGCAACGCGCGGGCCCAGGCGAGCATCGCCGGCGACGGCGCCACCGCACACAGCAGCGACGCGACCGCGAACCAGACGACCCCGACGAGGAACACCCGCCGCCGCCCGAACCGGTCGCCGAGCGCGCCGCCGAGCAGGATCAGCGCGGCGAGCGCGAGCGTGTACGCGTTGACGATCCACTGCAGGCCGGCGAAGTCGGCGTCGAGGTCGCGGCCGATCCGCTCCAGCGCCACGTTCACGACCGTGCTGTCGAGCATGACGAGGCTCGACCCGAGCACGGTCGCCAGCAGGACCCATCGCGCGGATGCGGTCCCCATCCGGACGCCACTGCCCACTGCATCCACCTCGAGACCTTCGCAACCTCACGGACGGCGGCGACGGTACCCGACAATCCGACCGGACGGTCGGACGAAAAGCGTCCGATTACTCCTTGCCAGTGGACGTTGTCAAATGACAATTCGGTGAACGAAACCCCGACGACTTGGGCCGCTTGCGCGTTGTTTAGGGGGAAACCGTCGCCCTGTGACCTCGCTGACTTCGGTTGATGCGGCAGAGGAGGGTGGGGTGAACTGCGTTTGGAGCTGCTAGGTTCGTTCACCGTGAGAGTCGTCACACATCGCGTCCAGCCCTTTCGTCGGAGACCGGGCCGCACTGCCGCGGCCGTCGTCGCGTGCGCGCTCGTCGCGCTGACGACGTCCGGCTGTCTGGCCTCGGAGGACTCCGAGGCCGCAACCGGTGCCGCAGAGGGCACCCGCCTCGGGCTCGTCCTGCCCGACTCGACCACCGACACCTGGGACGCCTTACGCGGCGCCGCCGTCGACCAGGGCCCCTCCAGCGGGATCGAGGTCTCCGCCGACGCCTCGGACGACGGGCTCGACGCGGCGGCGCAGATCAGCAAGGTCGAAGCGTTCGCGCCGGAGCAGCTGGGCTGCTTCGCGATCGCCCCGGTCGACTCGAAGGCGCTGGTCGAGCCGCTCGCCGCGTTCGCGAAGAAGGGCGTCCCGATCTTCAACGTCGGCCTGCGTCTGGACGAGACCGCGGCGAAGAACGCCGAGGTGCCGATCGCGTCGTTCATCGGGCCGTCCGACATCGAGATCGGTCACCAGGCCGCGCGCAAGATGCTCACCTCCGTCCCGCGTGACAGCGCGGTCGTCATGGTGGTGGGCAGCGACAGCGACCCGAACGCCGCGCAGCAGCGCGTCGGGTTCAAGGAAGCCGTCGAGGGGACGCTCACCGCCTCGATGTCCCGGTCCACCGGCGGCGACTACTCGACCGCGGTGCGGGTCGTGACCGACACGATCAACGCGGTCCCCAACCTGCGCGGGATCTTCGCGCCCAGCGACACGCTCGGTCGCGCCGCCGCCAAGGCGATCGCGTCGCTCGGGAAGACCGGCACGATCAAGGTGATCTCGGTCGGCGGCACCGAACAGGGCCTCCGGTCGGTGCAGTCCGGCGAGCTGACCGCCACCGTCGCCACGTATCCGTCCTCGGTCGGCGAGGTCGTGGTCCGGGCGTGCCGCGAGGTCGCCGATGGGAAGTCCGTCAAGCCCCGCCTGACCACCCAGAGCTGGCTGGTGGACAAGGCCAACGTCGCCGCGGAGATCGCCGCGTACCCGGAGTCGACGCAGCCGTTCTCGGATCCCCTCGTCTGACATTCAACCTTTAGTGGTGCAATATGGGGTGAATGGGAACGCTGTCGTTCACCGCGCCGCTGTGGGCCGACGAGCACCGTCCGGCGGCGCTGCTCGCGCTCGACGCGGACGGCCGGGTCGCCCTCGCTGATACGACCGCGGCCGAGCTGTTCGGGCTCCCGGCGGACGACCTGCTCGGTCGTCCGCTGGCCGACCTGCTCGCGCCGCCCGACCAGGCGCACTCGGCGGACGGCCTGCTCCATGCCGAGCCGGGCACCGTGGCGAGTACGCCGTTCCAGCGGCCGGACGGGAGCGTTTTCGCAGCCACCGTGACCTGCGGCGCGATCATCGGCGCCTCCGGCGGGCTGACCGCGCTGGGCATCCGGATGACCGAGGGTTACGGCGCGGCCCAGAGCTGGTTGGTCGGCATCGTCCGCTCGGCCCGCGACGCGATCATCGGCGAGTCGCTGGACGGCCGGGTGACCTCGTGGAACGCCGCCGCCGAACACCTCTACGGCTACACCGAGGAGGAGATGCTCGGCCGCCGGATGGCCGACCTCTACCCGGCGGAGAGCCGGAGCGAGGAGGAGGAGATCCTCCGGCGGATCTCCCACGGCGAGAGCGTCGAGATCTACGAGGCGCAGCGCCTCCACCGGTACGGCCACCGGATGATGGTGGAGCTCTCGGTGTCGCCGGTGACCGACGCCGCCGGCCGGATCGTCGGCGCCGCCCGGGTCTCGCGTGACGTCACCGCCCGCCACCGCGACGAAGCGAAATTCCGCTGGCTGCTCGACGCGACGTCGCTGGCGATCATCGGCGTCGACGGCGGCGGCGTGATCCAGCTGGTCAACGCCCAGGCCCAGCACCTGTTCGGCTACAGCGCCGAGCAGCTGCAGGGTCAGCCGGTGGAGATTCTGCTGCCGGAGGAGTTCCGGGACCGGCACGCCGAACACCGGGCGATCTACGCCACCGACCCGCGGATGCGCCGGATGGGGGAGGGGCTCCAGCTCTCGGCCCGTCGTGCCGACGGTTCGCGCTTTCCCGCGGAGATCTCGCTGGCCTCGATCCAGACCGACGAAGGGCTGCTGATCGCCGCCACCGTGCACGACATCTCCGCCCGGCTGGAGCAGGAGGTCGAGCACCGGCGTCTGGAGAACGAACTACAGCGCTCGCAGCGGCTGGACAGCCTCGGCCAGCTCGCCGGGGGCGTCGCGCACGACTTCAACAACGTGCTGGCGATCATCAGCACCCACGCGTCGATCCTCGAGGAAGACCTGGAGGAAGCCGCGGCGGGAGCGCTCGACGGCGCCCGCGAAGCGGTCGCGCAGGTCCTGGCGGCGTCCGAACGAGGTGCCCGGCTGACCCGTCAACTGCTCGCGTTCGGCAGGCGGGAGATCGTCCGCCCCGAGGTCTTCGACCTCAACGACGTGGTGCGCGACGTGCAGCGCATGCTCACCGGCACGCTGGGTGCGGACGTCGTCCTGAGCGCCGCCCAGTCGGCGCGTCCCGCCGCGGTGACCGCCGACGCGGGCCGGATCGAGCAGGTGCTGGTCAACCTCGCGGTGAACGCCAGGGACGCGATGCCTGCGGGCGGCTCGCTCTCGGTGCACGTCGACCACACCGTGCTCGGACCGGTGGAGGCCGCACAGCACGGGCTCGAACGCGGCCAGTACGTGCGCCTGCGGGTCACCGACACCGGCACCGGGATGACGCCCGAGGTGGCTGAGCGGGCGTTCGAACCGTTCTTCAGCACGAAGGCCGAGGGGCAGGGCACCGGGCTCGGGCTGGCGTCGGTGTACGGGATCATCGCCCAGGCCGGTGGAGCGGTGGGGCTGGACTCCACGCCCGGCGTCGGCACGACCGTGACGATCCTGCTGCCGTCGGCCGACGAGGTAGCGCTGGGCGTCGCCGACGAGCCGGACACCGCCGACTCCGACGCGTCGGGCCGCCCCGGGTACGGCACGATCCTGCTGGTCGACGACGAGCGCGAGCTACGGGCCTCGATCGAGACGATCCTCGTGCGGGTCGGGTACACGGTGCTCTCCGCGGCCTCCGGTGCCGAGGCGATCGAGATCGCTTCGTCGTACCGGGGCCAGCTCGACCTCCTGCTCACCGACATCACGATGCCCGGCCTGTCCGGCCGCGAGGTCGCCGACCAGGTGCGGTCGCTCCACCCGACGGTGCAGGTGCTGTACATGTCCGGGTTCGCGCAGCGGCTGCTCACCTCGAAGGGCACGATCGACCCCGAGGTGACGCTGATCGAGAAGCCGTTCAACCGTCGTGACCTGCTGTCCGCGATCGAGGACGTGCTCCGCCTACCGGTCTGACCGTCGTCACAGCCGGAGGCGGGCGCGGAGCGCGGCGACCACCCGGGACACGAGGCTCCGGGGCCGGCGGGGCGGATACGGCCGCCAGTCCAGCCGCGGTTGTTCCACCGGAGCGGCGTGCCGGGCCCCCGGCACGCCGTGCAGCGCGGCGCCGGGAATCCGCTTCGGCAGCTCGCCGGGCGTCTCGCCGCGTTCGGATGCGAACGCGTCCTCGGACCGGCCCCTCGGACGCGGGAACGGCATCGACTGGCTCATGGGCCTCCCTCGGGCTCACCGGTCTGCTCCCGGGCGGCTCCGGCCGGTGCCCAGGCGGTAGGCCGATGATTGCCCGGCCGTACGTCGCCGGACGATGCATCCGTGCATGAGCGCATACCTCGGCCCGGAGCTACGCGCATGCCCGGCGCCGTGAGTGTCCGGGGCCCTGCGCGCGTCCTGCGTGCTCCGGGTCACAGTCGTCCCCGGTTACCCCGGCGAAACAACCGGAGCTAGTCTCCGGAAATGGCGATCTACGACATCCCGCTGCGCACGCTCTCCGGTGAGCCGGCCAGCCTCGGGGACTACGCCGGTCAGACGCTGCTCCTGGTCAACGTGGCGTCCAAATGTGGGCTCACGCCCCAGTACGAGGGCCTCGAGCGGCTGCAGAAGAAGTACGCGGGCAAGGGCTTCACCGTGCTCGGCTTCCCCTGCAACCAGTTCTACGGCCAGGAGCCGGGAACGGCCGACGAGATCCAGGAGTTCTGCTCCACCACCTACGGTGTGACGTTTCCGCTGTTCGAGAAGATCGAGGTCAACGGCGAGAATCGGCACCCGGTCTACGCCGAGCTGACCGCGGTGCCGGACGCCGAGGGCGCGGCGGGCGACGTCCAGTGGAACTTCGAGAAGTTCCTCGTCGCCAAGGACGGCGCGATCGTCGGACGCTTCCGCCCCCGCACCGAGCCGGAGGCGCCCGAGGTCGTCAGCGCGATCGAGGCCCAGCTCGCCTAAGGCTTGTCCCGGCCCAGCTCGCGCTCGATCGCGCCGGTGAGCAGGCTGTCGTCCGGGGTGACGGTCGGGGAGTAGCGGCCCACGACCTCGCCGGAGCGCGCGACGAGGAACTTCTCGAAGTTCCAGAGGATCTCCGGGTCCTCGGTCACCGGAAGGCCGTACCCGCGCAGCTTCTCCCGGTGCTTCTCCGGCGACCCCTCGGCGTGCGGGATCGCCGAGGTCAGCTCGTCGTAGAGCGGGTGGCGGTCGGCGCCGGTCACCGCGATCTTGGAGAACAGCGGGAACTGCACGTCGAAGGTGGACCGGCAGAACTCGACGATCTCCTCGTCGGTGCCGGGTTCCTGGCCCGCGAAGTCGTTGGCCGGGAACCCGAGGACGGAGAATCCCTGGTCGCGGTAGCGCTCGTGGATGCTCTCCAACGCCTCGTACTGCGGGGTGAGTCCGCACTTGGAGGCGACGTTCACGACCAGGAGCACCTGGCCGGAGAACGCCGCGAGCGTGGTGTCGTCACCGGTGATCGTCCGCAGCGGGATGTCCTGGATGGCGCGCATCGGGTCGAAGCCTCCGGGGGCGTCGAGGGGCTGGTCGCTCTTACTGTAATGGGTTCGGTAATCGCTGACACCCGCAGAGCTACGATTCGGGTATGTCTCCGGCTGCGCCGTCGTCTGCCGCCGGGCGTCCCCTGCGTGCGGACGCCCGGCGCAACTACGACCGCCTGCTGGACGCCGCCCGCGAGGCGGTCGCTCAGCACGGCGCGGAGACCTCGCTGGACGACATCGCTCGCCGAGCAGGGGTCGGCTCCGGCACGCTCTACCGGCACTTCCCGACCCGCGCCGCGCTGCTGAGCGCGGTGTTCCACGAGCAGGTCGAGGACCTCTGCCGGGAGGCGGCCCGCCGGCTGAACGACCCGGACCCGGCTGCCGCGCTCGGCGCCTGGCTGGAAGCCGTCGTGCTGCACTCGATCCGGTACCGCGGCCTCGCCACATCGCTGCGGAGCGCGTGGCTGGCCGAGGGCGGCGACCTGACCTGGTGCTACACCACGATGGAAGGCGCCGCCGAGCGGTTGCTCAACCGCGCCAAGGAAGTCGGCGCGATCCGCGCCGACGTCCCGGTCAGTGACCTGCTGCGGCTGGTCAACGGGCTCGCGCTGGCGAACCTCGACGTTCCGGACGCCGAGGAGAGTGCCGTCCGTCTGCTCGGCTACGTCCTCGCCGGGCTGAGCCGGTCCTAGCGCTGCCGGTCCTAGCGCTGCCGGTCCCTGGGGCTGCCCGTCCTAGGGCTGCTTGCCCTCGGCGACGACCGCGGCGAGCATCGCGGCCTCGGCGTCCGGCCGGGCCGACGGCGCGGTGGGGATCCGGTGCTGGTTGAGGATCTCCGCGTCGCGCAGCGCCACCGCACGCGCCAGCTCGGTGATCCGCCGTTCCATCTCCCGCGTCCGCAGGTAGAAGTTGATGACGACGAACACGAACGCGACGACGGTCGCGTAGAGCACCAGGTCGGCGCCGCGGCCGACACCCACCTTGTGTGCTACCCAGGTCAGGTCGTCCGGGCGGATGACCGCATAGGCGGCGAACAGCAGGAACGCCACGAACGCCAGCCGCTTGCCCGCCTGCAGGCGGACGCCGTGCTGCTGCCGGACGAAGTAGACCAGCGACGCGGCGACCGCGAGCAGCAGCAGGAACTGGATGACCATCGATTACACGCCTCGGTGCCGCAGGGAGAGCTCGAACAGGATGTTGACGCCGTTGACCAGGGACTGGCCCTTGGCCCGCGAGTAGTCCGTGTAGAGGATCGTGACCGGAATCTCGGCCACGCGCCAGTCCGACCGGGCCAGCTTGCCGACGATCTCCGACGCGTGCGCCATGCCGTTCATCCGGATCCGCAGACCCTCGGCGGCCGGCCGGTTGAGCACCCGCAGACCGTTGTGGGCGTCGGTCAGCTTCAGCTTCCGCGCGGTCGGGCTGAGCGCGACGACGGTCTTGAGGACGAAGCGCTTGAGCCACGGCACGGTTTCCTTGGACTCCAGGAACCGCGAGCCGAGGACGACGTCCGCCTCACCGGAGCGGGCGACCTCGAGCATGCGCAGCGCGTCCTCGACCCGGTGCTGGCCGTCCGCGTCGAACGTGACGAAGTACTCGGCGCCGGGACGGGACAGCGCGTACCGCAGCCCGGTCTCCAGCGACGCGCCCTGACCCATGTTGATCGGGTGCTGCACGAGGTGGGCACCGGTCGGCGCGATCGCGGCCGCGGAACCGTCCCGGCTCCCGTCGTCCACGCAGACGATGTTCGGGAACGTCTGCCGGGCGTGCTCGACGACGTCGGCGATCACCTGGGCCTCGTTGTAGACCGGGATGACCAGCCAGACGTCCTTGTTGTCCGGCCCGTGGCCGCCCGGCCCGTGCTCGGCCGGTGCGGGGTGCAGATCACCCTCGGCGATCGCGGCCGTCTCGACACCGGTGCTCTCGGCCACCACGCTGCTGGGCAGCACAGCCGGGTCAGCACTGCTCAACAGCGCGGCGTCCGCGGTCCCGTCCGTCACGATGGTTTCGCCTTCGCTCATGAGATCTCTTCCGGAGGCTCGATGTCGACGAACTCTAATGCGGCGGCGCTACTCATACCCACCGGCCTGCGACCCGCCACCAGATCGTGACCAGACCGTTGATCGCACCGGCCAACGCGGGAACCGGAATGACCGATGCGTCAACTTTTGTCGTCAATCGCGTCATCCACACGCGGTCGGGCACCGTGGCCTCGGCGCGCAGGTCTCGCCGACGCGTCCGGATGTGCGCGCGGTGGCTCCAGAGCCACCGCCAGCCCTTCACCTTCGCCGGGAACCAGCCCTGCGCGGCGGCCATCAGCGTCATCGCCGCCTCCAGCCCGGCCAGCGGCAGCGCGAGCAGCACCAGCGCCCGGCCGCTCCACAGCGTCGAGACGAACAGCAGGCGGTTCCGCTCGACCAGGTACATCTTGAAGTCGTTGCGGGAGAACTCGTACCGGTGCACGGCGACCGCGTCCGGCACGTACAGCACCCGCAGACCCCGGCGCCAGGTGCGGATCGAGAGGTCGGCGTCCTCGTGGTACGCGAAGTACGCCTCGTCGAAGCCGCCCAGCGTGTCCCAGTGGGCCTTCGGCACGACGACGCACGCCCCGGAGGCCCCGGCGGTCTCGACCGGCTCGGTCAGCGTCTCCGGCTCACCCATCCGGCCGGACCAGGACAGCCCCAGCACGTGGATCGGGTTCGCGCCCGCGTTGAGCAGCGTCGGGTCCTCGGCGAGCCGGACGCTGGCGACCGCGATGCCCACGTCCGGGCGCGATGCCTCCTCGACCAGCCGGCTCATCGTCGTCGGCTCGACCACGGCGTCGCCGTTGACCAGGGCCAGGTACTCGCCGGTCGCGGACGCCGCACCGAGGTTGCAGCCGCCGGCGAAGCCGGTGTTGGTGCCGGGACGGAGGACGGTCACCCCGTCGACCTTCTCCAGGACCTCGACGTCGTCGGTCGTGCAGCCGTTGTCGACCAGGACGACGTCGACGGTGACCTTCTCCGAGGCCAGCAGCGCCTCGACCGCGCGCCGCAACCAGGGCTCCGCCTTGTAGGCGAGCACCACCGCGCTGACGCGCGTGGCTTGGCTCTGCGCGGCCCCCTTCTCAGGCGGGTTGGACATCGCTGAACTCCTGGGGGTGGGGGACGTTCGACGGACGCAACGCGCGGAACAGCACGACGCCGAGGACGCCGAGCGTCGCGGCGGCGCTGGCCAGCTGGGCGATCACGGCGTCGGTGACCGGGGCGAACGGCAGCGTGAACGAGGCCGCGAACACCACCGCGCCGATCACCCAGCCGCCGGCCACCCAGCGGTGCCTGCCCAGCGCGAGCAGCGCGGGCTGGACGATCTGGACGGCCATGCCGGCGACGGTGCCGACCATCAGTGCGGTGAACAGCGCGTTCGAGGTGGTGAACGCCGAGCCGAACGCGATCCGGCCGAGCCAGTTGCCGAGGACGGCGCTGACCATCAGGGCGGCGGCGCCCACGGCGGCGACCAGCAGCAGCGCCGGGCGGACGGCCTGCCGCAGGGCGGACGGGTCGCTGTGCGCGGCGGCGCGCGCGAACGACGGGAGCACCAGCGACTGGGCGCCCTGGAAGACGAACAGCGGGATCCTGGCCAGGACGACCGCGGACGAGAACGTCGCGGCGGTCGCGACCCCGTCGGCGTCGTTCGGCAGCAGCCCGGCGACGACGACCGGCGCGGCGTTGGCGATCGCCAGCGAGAGACCCCACGCGACCGTCAGCAGACCGACGCCGCGGGCCAACGGTCCGAGCGGGCCCGCCGCCCCAGCGGCGCCGCTCACCTCGTCCCGGCCGCCGCGCACGTCCCGGAGGAACCACGGCGCGGTCAGCCCGACCGCGACCAGCGGCGCCAGGCAGAACGCCAGGCCGTAGGCGCTCGCCCAGCCGGCGACCGCGGCCCCGCCCAGCGCCAGCGCGGCCAGGGCCACGCCGGCCACCAGCCGGACGCCCCCCTCGGTGCCGACCGACGTGCCGTAGCGGCCGAACGCATGGCGTCCGCCGAAGTTTCCGCGGGTCACCGAGACGACCGCGTAGGACGCGCTCGCGATCAGCAACCCGGCCAGCAGCACCGTGTTGCCGTGCAGCACCTCGGGAACCAGGATCGGCGAGAGCGCGAGCGTCACCACCGCGATGCCGGCGAACAGGCCGCCCGAGAGCATCCCGAGCTGCCGGATCACCGGACGCGGATCCTCGTTCCGCGCCAGCCGGGTCGAGACGTGCCTGCTGGTCTCCTGCTCCACCGCCGCGAACAGGCCCGGCCCGATGATGTTGACCAGGAGATACACCGACGCCAGCGCCGAGTACGCGCCCTCGTCGAAGACCCGGCTGGCGACCGCGAGGAACAGGTACCCGGCGCCGCCCAGCACCAGGTAGCCCGCGCCCACCGACGCGGCGCTGCCCAGCAGCGCGCGCAGGCGGGTCCAACTCACGTCCGTGCCCCGGCGGCTTCGACGAGCCGGACGAACGAGGGCCGCTTGAGCGCTTCCTCGAGCTGGTCGTGCCAGTGCGGCTGCGGGGCCAACCGGGCCGCGGCCCACCGGTCGTGGCCGAGCACGCTGTACGCGGGACGCTTGGCCGGGCGCGGGAACGCGTCACTCGTCGTCGTCTCGACCCGGGCGGGGTTGAGGCCCGCGAGTGCGTAGATCGCCCGGGTGAGGCCGTGCCAGGTGGTCTGCCCGGACGCGGTGCCGTGGTAGACGCCGGGCGCGGCCTCGCCGTCGCGCGCGGCGCTCCCGAGCGCCACCAGCTGTGCGGCCAGCGCGCTGGTCCAGGTCGGCTGCCCGTGCTGGTCGTCGACGACGCTCACGGTCGGGCGGGTCGCGGCCAGCTTCAGCATCGTCGCGACGAAGTTGTTCCCGGTCTCGCCGTAAAGCCAGGCCGTCCGCACCACGTAGCCGCGGTCCGGCAGCGTCGTCAGCACGGCCTGCTCACCGGCGAGCTTGCTGCGCCCGTAGGCGTTCACCGGGTTCGTCGCGGCGTCCTCCGGGCAGGGCGTCGTGGCGTCGCCGGGAAGCACGTAGTCGGTGGAGATCTGCAGCAGCACCGCACCGGTCGCGGCACAGGCGTCGGCGAGCAGCGCCGGGCCGTGGCCGTTGATCCGGGTGGCCTCGTCCTCGTCGGCCTCCGCGTTGTCGACCGCGGTGTACGCGGCGGCGTTCACGACGACGTCGTGGCCGGCGACCGCCGCCCGCACCGCGTCGCGATCAGTGATGTCGAGGACGGCCCGGGTGGCGGCCGTCACGTCGGCGTCGCGCAGTGCCACGACCAGGTCGTGTCCGAGGGCGCCACCGGCGCCGGTGATCAGCCAGCGCATCAGTTGCCGAGCGCGGCGCGCTGCTTGAGGGGCTCCCACCAGTCGCGGCGGTCGCGGTACCAGGCCACGGTCTCGGCCAGCCCGGTGTCGAACGGCACCTGCGGCGTGTAGCCGAGTTCGTCGTGGATCTTGCTGATGTCGACCGAGTACCGCCGGTCGTGGCCCTTGCGGTCGGCGACCGGGGTGACGTAGGTGTCCCAGTCGCGGCCGGTGGCGTCGAGCAGGAGCTGGGTGAGCTCCTTGTTCGTCAGCTCGGTGCCGCCACCGATGTTGTAGACCTCACCCGCCCGGCCACCGGTCAGCGCGAGCTGGATGCCGCGGCAGTGGTCCTCGACGTGGAGCCAGTCGCGGACGTTGCCGCCGTCGCCGTAGAGCGGCACCGGTTTGCCGTCGAGGAGGTTGGTCACGAAGAGCGGGATGACCTTCTCGGGGAACTGGTACGGCCCGTAGTTGTTGCTGCACCGGGTGACGACGACGTCGACGTGGTGGGTGCGGTGGTACGACAGCGCGATCAGGTCGCTGGAGGCCTTGGACGCCGAGTACGGCGAGTTCGGCTGCAGCGGGTGGGTCTCCGGCCAGGAGCCCTCGTCGATCGAGCCGTACACCTCGTCGGTGGAGACGTGCAGGAACCGGCCGGTGCCGTGGCGGTGCGCGGCGTCGACGAGCGTCTGGGTGCCGAGGACGTTCGTCGTGACGAACTGGGCGGCGCCGGTGATCGAGCGGTCGACGTGGGACTCGGCGGCGAAGTGCACGATCGCGTCATGTCCTGGCACCAGATCGTTCACCAGATCGACGTCGGTGATGTCGCCCTTGACGAACGTGTACCGCGGGTTGTCGGCAACCGGGTCGAGGTTCGGCAGGTTTCCGGAGTAGGTGAGGGAGTCCAGCACCGTCACCGACCAGTCGGGCGCACCGTCGTATCCGCCGCTCAGGAGCGTGCGGACGTACTGCGACCCGATGAAACCGGCGCCGCCGGTGACAAGAATCCTCACGGGGACCGGAGTGTAGTCACCGGGAGCGACCGACCGTGAATCGCCGAGCCGCTTACGACGCCAATCCGCCGGGTATACCCCTATTTATGAAAAGTTCAGCTGACTACAACCAGAGCGCCGGTTTCGACACCGTTGGCGAAGGTACCGGGCTGCCGCGGCCGGGTCACCCGGAGGCCGGGCGGGACGCGGACGACGCGCACCGCGACACCCAGACGGCGCCCGGCACGCTCGGCGCCGCCGCTGCCGTGGCCGCCGGTGACCTCGGCGTCGACGCGATCCCCGAACTGAACGAGGACGACAAGACCTCCCGGTGATGCGACCGGGCTCACGTCACGACGGGTGAAGCGCTCAGCACACGGCCTGCGTGGTTTCTGAATCGCGTAGGCTGCCCGGCGTGCGCGGAATCCTCCTGGCCGGTGGCACCGGTTCGCGGTTGTGGCCGATCACTCACGCCGTGTCAAAGCAGTTGATGCCCGTTTTCGACAAGCCGATGGTGTACTACCCGCTCTCGACGCTGATGATGGCGGGCATCCGCGAGGTGCTGGTCATCACCACGCCCGGCGACGCGGCGCAGTTCGAGAAGCTGCTCGGCGACGGGTCGCAGTGGGGCATGGAGATCCGGTACACGGTGCAGCCGTCGCCGGACGGGATCGCGCAGGCGTTCCTCATCGGGGCCGAGTTCATCGGTGACCAGCCGGTGGCCCTGGTGCTCGGCGACAACATCTTCCACGGCGCGGGGCTCGGTCGGCAGCTCTCGACGCACAACGGGCTGACCGGCGGCCGCGTGTTCGCGTACCCGGTGGCCAACCCCGAGGCGTACGGGGTGGTCGAGTTCGACGAGACCGGCACCGTGCTCTCCCTGGAGGAGAAGCCGGAGAAGCCGAAGTCCAAGTACGTCGTGCCGGGCCTGTACTTCTACGACAACCGGGTCGTGGAGATCACGCGGGACCTCAAGCCGTCGGCGCGGGGCGAGCTGGAGATCACCGCGGTCAACCAGGCGTACCTCTCGGCCAGCCAGCTGAAGGTGACCGTGCTGGACCGCGGCACCGCCTGGCTGGACACCGGCACGTTCACCTCGCTGGTGCAGGCCGCCGAGTACGTGCGGGTGATCGAGGAGCGGCAGGGCTTCAAGATCGGCTGCGTCGAAGAGGTCGCCTGGCGGCAGGGCTACATCACCGCCGACCAGCTCCGCGAACTCGCCGAGCCGCTGCGCAAGTCCGGCTACGGCGACTACCTGCTCGACCTGCTCGCTTCGTCCTGACCCGAAGCGCCGGGGCCGGGCCGGAGCCCGACCCGGCCGGCCTCGCCGGGCCCGGCGTCAGTAGCGGAACGTCCCGATCGCGGCTCGGAGCTGCTCGGCGGCGACGTCCAGCTCGCCCGCCGCGTTCTGGGTCGCCCGCGCGGCGCCCTCGGTCGCCTCCGTGAGCTCAGCGACCTGCGTCAGCTGGCTGCTGATCTCCCCGGTGCCCCCGGCGACCCGGTCGAGGTCACCGGTCATGCCGTTGGTCGTGGCGCTCTGCTCCTCGACCGCCGACGCGATCGTCGTCTGGTAGTCGTTGATCTTCCCGATCACCTCGCTGATCCCGGCGATCGCGTCGGCCGCGCTCCGGGTGTCCTGCTGGATCGCGTCGATCCGCCGCCCGATCTCCTCGGTGGCCTTCGCGGTCTCCTGCGCGAGGTCCTTGACCTCACCGGCGACGACCGCGAAGCCCTTGCCGCTCTCCCCGGCGCGCGCCGCCTCGATCGTCGCGTTGAGCGCGAGCAGGTTGGTCTGTTCGGCGATCGCGGTGATCGTCTTCAGCACGTTCCCGATCTCGGTGGACGAGTTGCCCAGCCGCACCATCACCTGCTGGGTCTGCGCCGCCGAGTCCACCGCCTGCCCGGCGACGGACGCGGCGTCCGACGCGTTGACCGAGATCTCGCGGATCGCCGCACCCATCTCTTGGGCGCCACCGGCGACCGCCTGCACGCCGCCGGTCACCTCGGTCGCGGCCGAGTCGAGCGCCGACACCTGGCGGCTCGCCCGGTCCGCGTTCTCGGTCAGCTCGCGGCTGGCGCTCTGCAGCGACGCGGAGCTGCGGGTGAGCCCGACGCTGGTCTCGGCGAGGGTCAGGATCGTGCCGCGCATCTTCTCCGCGGCCTGCTGCACCGCCCGGGACATCTCGCCGATCTCGTTGGTCGCCGTGTCGACCGGACGCTCCGCCAGGTCGCCGCCCGCCATCGCGGTGAGCTGGTCCCGCAGCCGGTGCACCCTGCCGACCAGCGACCGTGCGGTGAGCACTGCGAACGCCGCCGTGATCAGGATGCCGAGAACGAGCACGGCGAGGATCGTGTTCCGCGCGGTGTCGGCGGCCGAGCGGGCGTTGGCGGTGGCGTCGGCCGCGGCCTCCGTCGAGACCGTTTTCGCGTCCTCGAGCAGCCCGACGGCCTCGACGATCGACGGGTTGAGCTGGGTGGAGCGCAGCGTCTGCCACTCCGCGATGCGATTCGCCGCCTCCAGGTCCAGCGCCTGCTGACGCAGGTCGAGGTACTCCGCCCAGGCGGCCGCGAACTTGTCCATCGCGGCCTTCTCCTCGGACGAGACCGGCAGGGTCCCGAACTCGGTGATACCGGCCTGAACCGCCTCCAACTCCTCGTTGGCCTCGGCCCGGTACGCCGTTTCTTTCGCCGCGTCCGACGACGTCGACGCCGAGAGGCTCGCCCAGCGGGAGTGCCAGATCGCGCCCTGGATCTCGCCGACGACCCGTACCGGCTGCAGGGACTTGTCGTAGATTTCCTGCGCGCGGTCGGCGATCCGGTTCATCTGGACGAGGCTCACCGTGCCGATGAGTGCGGCAGCCACCAGCGCCAGCGCAGCGATGAGCAGCAGGTTGCTGCGAATACTCATCCGGTGCAGGAAGCTCGCCATGCCAGTTGCTCCTCGGGACGAACGGACGACAAGCCCCCAATCGGCGATCGATCGACGGGTCTGAGTGCTCTTCGCCAGGGGGCGATAGGGTTCCGGGGACACCGCAGGGCTCGACAGGGAAGGTTGGCCGTGGCCACCAACGACGTTCCGGGGACCGCCGGCGCTGACTACGCCGAGCGCCTTCAGCGGTTGGAGACCGCCCGCTGGAAGCAGGTGCTCGACGTCCAGGCTCCGTACCGGTGGAACCTGCGCCGGCTCGAGCTGGGCCGCACGCTCGACGTCGGCTGCGGCATCGGCCGGAACCTCTCGCACCTCTCCGACGGGAAGAACCCCCCGCCGGTCGGCGTCGACCACAACGCCACGTCGATCGAGCTGGCCCGCGAGCGCGGTTTCACCGCGTACACCGTCGACGAGTTTCACTCCTCGCCGGACGCGAAGCCCGACTCGTTCGACGCGATCCTCGCGTCCCACCTGGTTGAGCACCTGCTCGAGCCGGACGCCAAGGCGGTGCTCGAGTCGTACTTGCCGTACCTCCGCTCCGGCGGCCGCGTCGTGTTCATCACGCCGCAGGAGAAGGGCTACACGACCGACGCGACCCACATCCGGTTCAGCGGTTTCGAGGAAGTGTCCGCGCTGGCCAGGGACGTCGGTCTCAGCGTGCTGAAGAAGTACTCGTTCCCGTTCCCGCGGGTCGCGGGCAAGGTGTTCGCCTACAACGAGTTCGTCGTCGTCGCGCGCAAGCCCTGAGCAGCTCTCCAATAACGACACCTCCGGCCCTACGCCCGCCCGCCCTGAATCGAACGCACCCGGCGGCCCGCTACGGTGGCGGCGTGAAGATTCGACCGCTGAGCATCGACGGCGCCTGGGAGATCACCCCGGTCCAGCATGGTGACCCCCGTGGCCTGTTCATGGAGTGGTACCGGTTCGACCATCTCGCCGAGGCGGTCGGGCATCCGCTGCGGCTGGCCCAGGGCAACCTCTCGGTCTCCGCGCGCGGTGTGGTCCGCGGTATCCACTTCGCCGACGTCCCGCCGAGCCAGGCGAAGTACGTCACGTGCGTCCGCGGCGCGGTGGTGGACGTCGTCGTCGACCTGCGGGTGGGTTCGCCGACCTTCGGCCGGCACGAACTGATTCGGTTGGACGACGTCGACCGGCGCGCCGTGTACCTGTCCGAAGGGCTCGGCCACGGTTTCTGCGCGCTTACCGACGACGCGACGCTGAACTACCTCTGCTCGGAGACGTACGCGCCGACGCGTGAGCACGCGATCCACCCGCTCGACCCCGACCTGGCGATCGACTGGCCGGCCGACGAGCCGCAGCTGTCCGCGAAGGACGCTGCCGCCCCGTCGCTCGCGGAGTCACTCGCCGCCGGAGCGCTCCCTGACTACGAAGAGTGCAAGAACTACTACGCGTCGCTGAATCACGGCTAAACGGAAACGGAGAGCGACCGCCGTAGGGGGCAAATCGACCACGCTCGCTGTTGCCGGGTGCGAGCGTGCAACGGCGGCTAGTGTTCAATCATGGAGCGGCGGATCTTCGGTCTCGAGACCGAGTACGGAGTCACCTGTACGTTCCGGGGCCAGCGGCGTCTCTCGCCCGACGAGGTGGCGCGGTATCTGTTCCGGCGCGTGGTCTCATGGGGTCGGTCGAGCAACGTCTTTCTACGCAACGGCGCCCGGCTCTACCTCGATGTGGGCTCTCATCCCGAATACGCCACCCCGGAGTGTGATTCGGTCGCTGACCTCGTCACGCACGACCGGGCCGGCGAACGCATCCTCGAAGGTCTGCTGGTCGACGCTGAGCGGCGGCTGCGCGACGAGGGCATCGCCGGGGACATCTACCTGTTCAAGAACAACACGGACTCGGCGGGCAACTCCTACGGGTGCCACGAGAACTACCTGGTCTCGCGGCACGGAGAGTTCGCCCGCCTGGCCGACGTGCTGATCCCGTTCCTGGTCACCAGGCAGCTGATCTGTGGCGCGGGCAAGGTGCTGCAGACGCCGCGCGGCGCGGTCTACTGCCTCTCCCAGCGGGCCGAGCACATCTGGGAGGGCGTCTCGTCGGCGACCACCCGATCGCGCCCGATCATCAACACCCGGGACGAGCCGCACGCCGACGCCGAGCGGTTCCGCCGTCTGCACGTGATCGTCGGTGACTCGAACATGAACGAGGTCACCACGCTGCTCAAGGTCGGTGCCGCCGACATCGTGCTGCGGATGATCGAGGCCGGCGTGACGATGCGCGACCTGACGCTGGAGAACCCGATCCGGGCGATCCGCGAGGTCTCGCACGACATCACCGGCCGCCGCACGGTGCGGCTGGCCAACGGCAAGGAGATCAGCGCGCTCGACATCCAGCTCGAGTACCACACCAAGGCCTCGGAGTTCGTCGACCGCTACGGCGGTGGTCCGGCCGCGCGCCGGATCATCGACCTCTGGGGACGCGTGCTGAAGGCCGTCGAGGCCGACGACCTGGCCTCGGTCGAGCGGGAGATCGACTGGGTGACGAAGCTGAAGCTGATCGAGCGGTACTCCGAGAGGCACGGCCTGTCGCTCTCCAGCCCGCGGGTGGCGCAGCTCGACCTGGCCTATCACGACATCCGGCGGGGTCGGGGCGTGTTCCAGGTGATGGAGAAGCGCGGCGCGGTCGACCGGGTGACCCGCGACCTGGACGTGTTCGCGGCGAAGTCGGTGCCGCCGCAGACGACGCGGGCCCGGCTGCGCGGTGAATTCATCCGGCGCGCCCAGGAGCGGCGCCGGGACTTCACCGTCGACTGGGTGCACCTGAAGCTGAACGACCAGGCCCAGCGCACGGTGCTGTGCAAGGACCCGTTCCGCGCCGTGGACGAGCGAGTGGACCGCCTGATCGCCAGCATGTGAGCATGCCGAAAGGGGCGAGGCCGGTAGGCCTCGCCCCTTTCGCGTGTCACCAGTTGACGATGTCGGTGGTCGTCGGCTGGATCGAGCCGACCACGATCGTGCTGACGCCGAAGCCCTTCTGCTCCGTCGCCGAGAACCCGGCCAACTGGGCGTTCGCCGGTATCGAGCCCGGAGCGCCGATGCGGAACCCGTCGCCGCTGCGGCAGCCGGTGGCGGTCGCCGGGCAGCCGCGCCACTGGATGGCTGCGAACGCCGTCCGCTGCGCGGTGAGGATCATTCCGGTCGGCCGGCGTGGTGCATTGACGTTCGTCGTCGGAACCGCGACCGCGGTACCGGCGCGGGTGAGTCCGACGGTCGGCCAACCGCTCAGTCCACACGGGTTCGCACTCGTGTTCGTGAGGGAGACGAGTCCGATGCCGAGCCCGGCCTTGGCCTTGCCCTTGCCGGTTTGCCGGATGACCCGGATGGACAGCTGGGTGGTCTTGCAGGGACGGACGTTGCCCGGTGGGGGCGGCGGTTGCTGCGTGGCCCGTGGGGGCAGTGTGCCGGTTGTACCGGATGCGAGAGCCGTCTTGGCAGGGGAGGCGCTGGTCGCCGCGGGGGCCGACGGCACCACCGGATCGGCGGCGGGCGACTCGATCGCAGGTTCGGTTGTGCGGTCCACCGTCGGCTCCTGATTGCTCCCGCCGCACGCTGCCGACGCGAGCATCGCCGCCGCGACCGCGGTGCCTGCCAACGCCGTCGAGACCCTCGCTCGCATTGGTGCCCCCCCCGTCATTACGGCCTACTGCTGACGGAAGTCAAGCGGACAAACGCCGTTAACTGTTCGGTGCCACGCCGGAATATGGCGAGATTGCATCTAATCGCACCTCAGGTTCCTTTATGTCCGTTATATGGGTTATGGTCGCTTCGCGTTAGTCTCCCGCGGCCTCATCGGGCCCGGCCGTGCGTGCGGGGCGAAGACGCCCTGATCGATACGAGTAAGGACTCAACAGATGCAAAGACACCAAGCCACCGGGCGTGCGTGGGCCATACGAGTCGGCCTTGCGAGCGCTCTGGTCGCTGCCGGACTGGCGAGCGTCTCCAGTCCGAGTCAGGCTGCCGCTTCCGCGCCGGCGACACCGGCGACGGGCGCGGCCGGCGGAATCATCACTCTGAACACGACGACAGCGAACACGTTCCGGAATGCCAACCTGGTCGACCAGGTCCAAGCGGTCCAGTTCACGACCGCCGCCTGCACCGCCTCGAGCACCACCCCGGCGACGATTCCCGCGGTTGCCGCACGCGGTGTGAACGATCTCGTGACGTACCCCGCCACGCTGGTGGAGGTGGTCGGCGGTACGTTCACTGCCGCGGACGTCGGAGCGGCGATCACCGGTGGGACGATTCCGGCCAACACGACGATCACGCGCGTCTTGGACGCGAACCGTGCGATCATCTCGGCCGCGGCGACAACCGAGGCCGCGAACGTGCAGCTAAACGTCGGTGGGTCGTCCCGAGGCGGCGGCACCAGCGTCACTCACGACGGCAAGAAGATCACGTCCGCGACGGCGAACTTCCAGAACCCTGACGCGAGCAAGGCGGTCTGGGGCACGAACATCCCGGCCAACACCACGATCCAGGGCAACCCGACCAACTCGACCACCGCGACGATCTCCAATGCCGTCACCGGGACGCCGGTCACCGGTGGCGCGCTGGTCATCGGCCCGATCGCCGGCCCGTATAACGCGACCAGCTTCACCGTGGTCAGCGACAAGAAGCTCGTCGTGGAGGCGCCGGCGGCGCTCGCCACGGTCGCCGCGGGTACCACGTACAACGTCTGCGTTTACAACGCGACCGTGGGTTCCTCCGGTCTCGCAATCGCGACCTCGACCTACAAGGTCTACCAGGCGCCGACGATCACCGGCATCACGCCGGCCTCCGGTCCGGCACTCGGTGGCGGCCAGGTCGTGATCGGTGGCACCGGCTTCAGCACCAACACCAGGGTGACGATCGGCGGCCAAGCGCTGGTCAGCGCGACCGTGAACGCCGCCGCGGGCACGATCACCGGCACCATGCCGTCGCACGCCGCTGGCCAGGTCGACGTCGTCGTGACCTCCGAGGGCGGCCCGGCCACCATGGTCAACGGCTACACCTACATCGACGGCATCAGCGTGACGCCGAGTACCACGACGACGCGAGGCGCGGTGATTCTGGACATCTTCGGGGCAGGCTTCAAGGCCTCTTCCCTGGCTTGGAACAACAACGCCCTTCCCACGCGAAGCCTGGGGTCAGTCGCCACTTCTCAGATAGCTGTTAACAACACGATCACGCTGGCCGGCCATGCCCTGGCCAACGGCGATCGGGTGCGCTTCGACGGCCTCACCGGCGCGGCGCCGCTCGAGAGCGGTAAGGCGTACTACGTCATCAATAGCAACACCGGCGCGGGTACGTTCGAGGTCGCAGCAACGCCCGGCGGCACGGCGATCGACATCCAGACGGTCAGTTCAGGCGGCACGGCGCGGGACATCAGCAGGCTGGGTCTCACTCCGGCGACGGGCGGCGGTGTTGGCACCTTCACTGTCGCAACCGGCGTGGTGAGCGCTCTGGTGGGCCACACCCTTGAGGACGGCGACCGCGTGATGTTGAGCGGCTTCACCGGTGGCCTGGGCGGCGTCTCGCCCTGGACGTGGTACTACGTCAACACAGCGGACTCGGCCACGGGCACCTTCAAGCTCGCCGCAACCCGCGGCGGGACCGCGCTCGCCTTCACCGCCACGGGCGCCACTGGAACCGCGATGGTGTGGGTTCCGGACGAGTTGACGCACGTGATCGTGTCGCGGGGTGCGTACGACGACGCCGCGACGCCGGGCCAGCCCGGCTGGATCGCGGGTGAATGCACGAACGTGCAGGTGATAAGCGATACTGAGATCATCTGCAAGCTCGACGCGAGCACGTTCGCGCCGACTGCGGGCGCCCACCAGATTACGGTGATCGACGACATGCGCGCTGGGCCGACGGCGACATCGCCCGGCGGGCCAACCCGGACGACGGTCGTCACCAGTCCGTCGACGTTCACGTTCGCGCCGTACTAAATCGGCGTTGATCTGAGCACGCGGTTACCATCTCGGCCCGGGCCACAGTGGCCCGGGCCGAGGTGCGTTCAGAGCAGCCCGGCGGCGTGGCGACCGGCGACGGCTGCGGCCTCGAAGTACACGCGGTCCTCGTCGAGGCCGCGCCCCATCGAGGACAGCTTCACCGGCAGCGCCCGCAGCGCCTCGTCCAGCCCGTCGAGCGCCACCTCCACCACCCGGTGCCGCTCCGGCAACTCCGCCAGCTGGTCGCGAACCCGGGCGGCGAGCGAGGACGGCAGCGGCGTCGGCACCGGTAGGTCTGCCGCCGCCAGCGCGACGCGGCCGTACGCGGTGAGCGAGTGGTGCGACACGCCACGATGGCGCTCCCGGGCGTCCCCGGACGAGATGCGCAGCGACCCGATCGCGCGGCCACCCAGCACGGAAACGGCGTTCACCGCCTCGCCGACGGCCACCCCCGAGAACCCCCACGGCGTCCCGGTGCCGAGGTTGCCCGGTCCCTGGGCGACGACGGCCACGTCGGCGTGGAGCACGTGCCGCGCGGCCAGCAGCCCGGTGTGCAGCGTGACCGCCTCCAGGTCGCCGCCGAACGCCTGGCCGACGGTCACGGTTCCGGCGAGGAGGTCCCCGAGCTGCGCCACGGAACGGGAGAACCAGAGCGGCAGCGCCCCGCCGTCCGTCATCACGTACGCCACCCGGACGTCGGGCCGGGAAGCCCGCACTCCGGCGAGGATCGCCGGCAGCGCCGAGTGCAGATCGGCCACCACGACCGGCATGCCGTCCAGCGTGACGTCGGAGGCCAGCACCGCGTGGTGCGGGGAGTCCTGCTCGTCCACGCCCAGCATGGTCACCTGTGTCGGTGTGTACCGCCCCTTCACCATGTGCCCCGGACCGCCGACGACCGGAGGATCCGGCGGCAACCGGTCGGGCAGTGCGACGACCAGCGCGTATCCGCCGGTGCCGAGCCCCATCGCCAGCGCGGTCGTGTTCAGCAGCACGGTGTCGCCCACGAGCGGCGTCCCGACCATCGCGGGATAGGCCAGCGCTCGAACGGACGCGCCGTCGACCTCGACCCCCAGCTCGACCGCCCCGGACCAACCGCGGCCCACCGACTCAACCCGCCCCCGCCGCCAGCGAATCATCCGCACACCGTAGCCCTCGAACACGCCCGCGCCGTCAACAGGCGGCCGGGGTGCGCCACGCCGGTCGCAGAAGTGAAGTAGCGTCGTTCGGTGTGTCCCGTCGACGCACCGAACGCCTGGTCAACCTGCTGCTGTGCCTGCTCTCCACGCGCCGGTATCTCACCGCTGCGCAGATCGCCACGATCGTGCCCGGATACGAGCACGACGAGGATGATCCGAAATCACACGAAGCGTTCCAGCGAATGTTCGAGCGCGACAAAGGCGAGCTTCGCGACCTCGGCGTGCCGCTGGAAACCGGGACGAACAGCGTTTTTGACAGTGAACCGGGCTATCGCGTCACGCGGGGTGACTACGCGCTGCCCGAGGTGCGCCTCGACCCCGAGGAAGCCGCCGCCGTCGGTATCGCGGCCCGGCTCTGGCACCACGCCGAACTCTCGACCGCGGCGTCGAGCGGGCTGACCAAGCTGCGCGCGGGCGGCGTGGACCTGGTCGACGGGCCGCCGCTGGGCATCGAGCCGGTGGTGAGCGCGGATCCGGCGCTCACCCCGATGCTGGCTGCGATCGACGTCCGCCGCGCAGTTCGTTTTCACTACCGCACCCCGCGCGACGGGGAGCCGCGCCAGCGGCGCCTTCAACCCTGGGGCGTCGTGTCCTGGCGGGGGCGCTGGTACGTGATCGGGCACGACCTCGACCGCGACGCGACCCGGTGCTTCCGGCTGTCCCGCGTCGTCGGCACGGTCACCGCGTTCGGCCAGGCCGACGCGTTCGCGCCGCCGGACGGCCTCGACCTGGTCGCCCAGGTCGCGAAGTTCGATCCGGAGCCGTCCCAGCAGAAGAGCGCCCGCGTCCGGGTGCGGGTCGGTGCGGCCGCGGGCCTGCGGCGCTGGGCCGATTCGGTGCAGCCCGAGGACGAACCCGATCCCGAACTGCTCGAGGCGGACGTCGCTCGGGCGGGCGTCGGCCGCGCGGTGACGCTCGATGCCCCGGAACCGCCGGTGAGCACGCTCCGCGCACCGGACGGGCCCCCTGACGACGACGACGCCGAGTGCGGCGCGCCGGTGCCCGACGCGAAGGCCGCCTGGGACCTCGTCACGCTCAGTTACTCCGATCCGGAGGCGCTCGCGGTCCGGCTCGCCGGATACGGCTCGGCCGTCGTCGCGCTCTCCCCGCCCGAGGTGCGCAACGCGGTGGTCCGGCACCTGTCCCGGATGGCGGCGGGCATCCCCGGGCCCCGGCCGGGCGGAGCGCCACCGCCGCGCGAGACCGCGGCGGCCGGTGCGCGGACGGAGCCCGGCCGATGAGCGCTTGCGCGAAGAGAAGGGCGCACAGATGAGCGCTTGCGCGAAGAGAAGGGCGCACAGATGAGCGCTTGCGCGAAGAGAAGGGCGCACCGATGAGCAGCGCCGGAAGCGAACGCCTCGCCCGCCTGCTGGCGCTCGTGCCGTACCTGCAGGCCCGCCCCGGGGCGCTGATCTCCGAGGTCGCCGCCGACCACGGCGTGTCCGAGAAGCAGCTCCGCGACGACCTGCAGCTGCTGTTCGTCTGCGGCCTGCCCGGATACGGCCCCGGCGACCTGATCGACATGTCGCTGGACGACGACACGGTCACGCTGACCTACCACGCCGAGCTCGACCGGCCGCTCCGGCTCACCGCCGACGAGGCCCTCGCGCTGATCGTCGCCCTGCGCGCGCTGGAGGAGACCCCCGGGGTCGACGGAGCCGCGGTCGGCCGGGCGCTCGCCAAGGTGGAGCGGGCCGCAGGGGAGGCCGGCCGCTCGGCGAAACAGGTCGCGATCACCGGGGGTTACGAGGACACCGGCATGGCCGCCCGGGTACGCGGCGCGCTGGAGCGTGGCCGCGCGCTGAGGATCGTCTACTACACGGCGGGCCGCGACGCGACGAGCGAGCGGGTGATCGACCCGATGCGGCTGCTGGTCGTCGACGGGCGGGGTTACCTGGAGGCGTGGTGCCGCCGCGCCGAGGCCGTGCGGATGTTCCGCATCGACCGGATCGACGCGCTGGACGAGCTGGACGAGCCGTCGGTGCCCGCCCGGGGCCTGGCCGGCTCCGATGGCGGGTTCCGGCTGTCGGACGGCGCGGTCTTCGAGCCCCCGCCGGACAGCCCGCTGGTGACGTTGCGGGTCGGACTCGGCAGCCGGTGGGTCACCGAGTACTACCCATGCGAGGACGTCCGACCCGAGGACGGGGGCACCT
Organism: Cryptosporangium aurantiacum; assembly: GCF_900143005.1. Taxonomy (NCBI): domain Bacteria; kingdom Bacillati; phylum Actinomycetota; class Actinomycetes; order Cryptosporangiales; family Cryptosporangiaceae; genus Cryptosporangium; species Cryptosporangium aurantiacum. The sequence goes on along the minus strand of NZ_FRCS01000013.1, from coordinate 195,328 downwards.
GGCTCGTGACGCTGAAGGCCAGCGATCTGGAGTGGGCCCGCCGCCTGGTCATGGGTCTGGGTGAGGACGCCGAGGTGGTCGGGCCCGCGGAACTGGTCGAGCTGGTGCGCTCCGAGGCACGGGCGGCGCTGGCGGCCTACACCGGTTGACCGCATCGCGCCGCGGTGCCGCTAGGGTGCTGTGCGTGACGCTTGCGAGCTGGATTGCGGTAGCCGTGGTGGTGGTCGGCGTGGTGGCACTGGGCGCGGTGGCGGCACCGCTGCTGCCGAAGCTCGGGCGCCTGAAGCGCGCGGCGGACGTCGCGAAGGACAAGGCGGCCGAGGCGCAGGCGTTGCAGTCCGAGCTGGAGACGCTGCAGTCGCGTGTCCTGGAAGTGCAGGCCAAGGTGGAAGCCATCCGGCCCGCTCGCTGACCGGCTCGGCCCTCGGTTCTCAGACCTAGGGCCTATCCTTCGGATCGGTGGGCCGGTGAGACGTACGATGAACCGGTATCCGATTCGAGAGGTGTCGTCATGGGTGCTCTCAAGCCCTGGCATATCGCAGTGCTCGTCATCGTGCTGCTGTTGCTGTTCGGGGCCAAGCGTCTGCCTGACGCGGCACGCGGCGTGGGCCGCTCGCTGCGCATCTTCAAGGCCGAGACCAAGGGCTTGATGGAAGACGACGTCAAGGGCAAGGCCGAGGCCAAGCACGAGCGTGCGCCGCTGACCGATGACCGCGGTGATCCGGCCGACCAGTTCGGCGAGCGGCCCAACCCGGTCGTCGAATCCCGGGTGGTCGACTCGCGGAGCGAGACCCGCGACCAGCGGTGAGCCCAGCGCTCCGGCTGCGCCGGCGCACCCCCAAGAGGCCGGTGTCGCCGGACGGCTCGATGACGCTCATGGAGCACATCCGTGAGTTGCGTGACCGCCTCTTCAAGGCCGTCGTGGGCATCGTTCTGGGCCTCTGCATCGGCTTGTACTTCTCCCTGCCGGTGCAGCGGTTCCTGACCGAGCCGTACTGCAGCCGGTTCGCCGACGGCGAGTGCGCGCTCAACGCGACCACGCCGCTGGAGCCGACGATCGTCCGCTTGAAGATCGCGCTCTACCTGGGCCTGATCATCGCGTCGCCGATCTGGCTGTTCCAGCTGTGGGCGTTCGTCGCTCCCGGGCTGCACGCCCGGGAGCGGAAGTGGTCGTACGCGTTCATCTCGTTCGCCGTGCCGCTGTTCGTGGCCGGTGCCGTGCTCGCGCACTTCGTGGTCGCGAAGGGCATCGAGTTCCTGCTGCCGGTCGACGGCGAATACCAGTTCACGACCAACATCGCCGGGTACATCGACTTCGTCACCGGCATGCTGATGATCTTCGGCGTCGGCTTCGAGTTCCCGCTCCTCGTGTTCATGCTGAACCTCGCGGGGGTGGCGAGCGCGAAGCGGCTGCTCGGCTGGTGGCGTGCGGCCGTGTTCCTGACGTTCGTGTTCACCGCGCTCGTCACGCCGACGCCCGACCCGTTCGGCATGACCGCGCTCGGCCTGGCGATGAGCGCGCTGTACTTCGCCGCGGTCGGTGCGGCGTTCCTCAACGAACGACGGCGCGCCAAGGTCGCCGCGCGGAACCAGTTCGCCGGGCTGGACGACGACGAGGCGTCCCAGATCGAGCCGGTCCTGGAACCGGTCGAGACGAGCGGTCCGGTGCAGGCCAGCGAGACGCCCGAGCCCTCCCGCCGGGACGACGTCGACTGACCGGACGCTGACCCGAATCTGACGCCGAATCCGCCCCGACCGTGCCTGGTCGGGGCGGATTCGGCGTTTCTCGGCGCTGACGGATTCGGACAAGCGGGCGCGGTAGGGTGCGCCGTGCCTTCCGGTCGGATAGTGGTGCTCGCGCACCCCGCCGCGGGGCGCGGCCAGGTCGGGCGGCACCTGGCCGGGGTGGTGGCCGCGCTCGGCCCGGCCGACCCGGTCGTCCTGCCCGCGTCCAGCCCGGCGGACGCGATCGCCGCCGCGCGCCGCGCGGTCGAGGCCGGCGCTGCCGGGGTGGTGGCTGTCGGTGGTGACGGCACGATGCACCTCGCCCTGCAGGCGGTCGCGGGGACCAAGGTCCCGCTCGGTGTGGTCCCCCTCGGCACGGGCAACGACTTGGCGGACGCCGTGGGCGTGCCCGCCGACCCGATTGACGCCGCTCGTGCGGTGCTCGCCGATCTCCGGGTGGCCCGGACCACGGCCCTCGACGCGGTGCGCGTCACGACCGCCGGGCACGGGAGCGCCGGGCACGGGGGCGCCGGGCACGGGGGCGCCGGGCACGGGGGCGCCGGGCACGGGAGCGCCGGGCGCGGCGGGGAGCCGCATCCGAGCGGCGCACTACCGGGGTGGTACGCGGCCATTCTTTCGGTGGGCTTCGACTCGGCCGTGAACGCGCGGGCCAACCGGATGCGGTGGCCACGCGGACCGCGCCGCTACGACCTGGCGATCCTCGTCGAGCTGGCACGGTTGCGCCGCTACGCGCTCACGCTCGACCTGGACGGCACCACCGTCGAGACGCCCGCGCTCCTCGCCGCGATCGGCAACACCCGCAGCTACGGCGGCGGCATGCGGATGTGCCCGGACGCCGACCCCACCGACGGCCTGCTCGACGTCACGGTCGTCGAACCGGTCAGCAGGCTCGAGCTCATCCGGGTCAAGCCCCGCCTGTACTCGGGCACCCACGTCACGCACCCGGCGGTCCGTACCTACCGGGCCGCCACGATCCGGGTGGACGCTCCGGGGGCGAGCGTTTACGCGGACGGGGAGCCGTCGACGCGGCTGCCGCTCGAGCTGAGGTGCGTCCCCGGTGCGGTTCGGCTGATCGGCGCCCAACTCTCCGGCTGAGGTCGAGACGCTCAGCTTCTGCCGGATGGTGCCGATGAGGAGGGGTGGACTTCCGCCCGTCGTCGCAAAGGATCCGTACCGTGCGTACCCGCCGTCTCGCCGTCGCCGTCACCGGGCTCGCGGTGCTGCTGGGCGTCCTCGGCCCGGCCGCGCCGGCGCACGCCGACCCGTACTGGCGCGTCCAGGTCACGGTGACGCCGGGGGCGTCGTCCTGCACGGTGGGGTGGGTGCGCAGCTACTGGGACGGTCCGGTCAGCGCGTACAAGATCTGGGTGGTGCCGCAGAACATCGCACCGGGAGCGTCCCAGACGTACCGCAAGGTCAACGTCACGCCACCGGCTGCCGGGCGAGCCACGCGCGTCCGGGTCGGGTCGCTGACGCGGGGAGCGCCGTACGTGTTCTGGCTCGAGGCGTTCTACCCGAGCTACTTCCGCAGCGGTCAGGTGAGCATGCAGGTGGCGACCAGCCGGGTCTGCAAGCCCACCTGAGCGCTGAGATCGACCTACTCACCTGCGGGTGATAGGTCGAGAACTGGCCAGATTTCTCGGGGTGGGAGGATGCTGCCCGAGCGGATCGGGTGAGTGGGGGCTTGCGGTGCTGGCGGACGTCGTCGACCGGCTCCGTTGCCCGCACTGCGCCGCGCGCACCGGGGACGATGTCGGGCTGACGCTCGACGGGGGAACGCTGCGCTGCCCGGAGCGGCACAGCTTCGACGTCGCCAAGCAGGGTTACGTCAGCCTGCTCACCGGGGCAGCCTCGGCGGTGCCGGGGGACACCGCCGCGATGGTCGCCGCCCGCGAGGCGTTCCTGGCCGGCGGGCACTTCACCGCCCTCACCGCGGCGCTAGCCGCCGCCACCGCCGCCCAAGCCGCCGACCCGGCCGCTGCGTCGCCCGCGTCGCCCGTGGGCTGTGTGGTTGATCTGGGGGCCGGGACCGGGCATCACCTGGCCGGGGTGCTGGACGCCGTCCCGGGCTGGGTCGGGGTCGCCGCCGACATCTCCGGGTACGCGCTGCGCCGGGCCGCGCGTGCGCATCCGCGAGCCGGTGCGATCCGGTGCGACTCGTGGCGTCCGCTGCCGCTGCGAACCGGCGCGGCGGACGTCGTCCTCATTGTTTTCGCACCGCGCAACGGCGCAGAACTGCACCGCGTACTTCGCCCCGGAGGGGCGGCGCTCGTGGCCGCACCGACCGACCGGCACCTGCGGGAGCTCGCGACCGCGGTGGGCGCGGTCTCGGTCGACCCGCGGAAGTCCGACCGGCTGGACGCCGCGCTCGGACCCTATCTGAGCCTCACCGAGGCGCGGACGCACGAGACGACGCTGCGCCTGAGCCACGCGGAGGCGGTGACCGCGGTCGCGATGGGGCCGGCGGCCTGGCACGTCGACGCGGAGACGCTGGCGGCGCGGGTGGCGGCGGTGCCGGAGCCGGTCGAGGTCACCGTGTCGGTGACGCTGAGCACCTATCGGAGGACGTCGTGAACTACCTCGGGGAACTGTTCTCGCTGGCCGGGCGGGTGGCGCTGGTGACCGGCGGCAGCTCGGGGATCGGCCGGTCGATGGCGCTCGCGCTCGGGCGCGCCGGCGCGCACGTCGTCGTGGTCGCGCGGCGGCCGGACGCGCTGGGGGAGACGGTCGCGGAACTGCGCACGCACGGCGTCGAGGCCGCGGCGATCAGCGCCGACCTCGGCGACCGGGCCGAGGTGGTGCGGGCCGCGGAGGACGCCGCCGCGGTGTTCGGCGAGCCGGACATCCTGGTGACCGCGGCCGCGGTTAACCACCGGCCGCCGATCGAGGAGATCTCCGCCGACGATTGGGACGCCACGTTGGCGCTGAACCTCACCGCGCCGTTTCTCCTCGGACAGCGGTTCGGGCCGGGCATGGCCGCGCGCGGCTGGGGCCGGATCATCCACGTGGCGTCGCAGCAGGCCGTCCGGGCGTACCTGAACAGCGGCGCCTACGGGGTGTCCAAGGGCGGCGTGACCGCGCTGACACGCTCGCAGGCCGAGGCGTGGTCGGCCCGCGGCGTGTGCTGCAACGCGGTGGCGCCCGGCGTGGTCCGGACGCCGCTCACCGCGCCGGTGTTCGCGGACGAGGCCAAGGCCGAGGCGATGGCCGCCCGCACGATGGTCGGCCGCAACGGCGAGCCCGAGGACTACGCGGGCGTCGCGGTGTTCCTCGCCAGCGACGCCGCCGCGTACGTCACCGGCCAGACCCTCTTCGTCGACGGCGGCTTCTCAGTGCACTAATTCATTCCTACAGACCTGGAGCCCGCCGAGGGCGAGGCTGGCGTCCGCGCGCGACCACGCCGCGTATTGGTCATACTCAAGTGGTCGCGCGCGGCCGTCAGGCTCGCCCTCGGCGGGCCGCCCGCTCAGAGGTTGGTGTAGGTGTAGACGGAGCCGGCGGTCACTCCGGCGACGCGGCCGTCGTCGAACCTCGGCAGCACCGCGACCGGGCCGCTGACCCCGGCGGACGGGATGTTCACGCAGGTCCAGGTCGTCGACTCCTTGCCGCTGCTCGCGGTGCAGGTGCCCTTGGTCTTGCCGAACCAGAAGCCGTCCGCGTCGGCGAGACCGACGCCGGTGATCGTGAGCGCGGGCTTGCTGCTCGTGCCGGCCGTCCCGGCGAGCTTGCCGCTGGTGACGCTCAGCTTGGTGACGACCGGGGCGTACCGCGCGTGTGTGGTGTCGGCGGGGCCGGGGACGCCGTTCGTCGAGACCACGACCGGAACCTTCGAGTGGGTCATGCTCGGCGTTCCGGCGGGCGCGGTGAGCGTGGCCTGGGTGGCGCTCGCCCACGCGATCGTGGCCGCGGTGCCGTCCACGGTGGCGGTGATCTTCGCGGCGGTGAACTTGGCGGCGGTGCTGAGGTCCAGGTTGCGGCCGGACAGCGTGACGCGGACGGTGGTGCCACCGGCGGCGGAGAGCTCGGTCTTGTCCGGGACGCGGACGCTGATCGGCTCGAGGTAGGTGAAGTCGTCGGAGGTCGTGTCGGCGCTGGTGTAGGTGAGGTCGGTGACGATCACGCGGACCTTCGAGCCGGTTCCGGCAGGCGCCTTCGCCGAGATCTGCGTATCGGACAGCACGAGGTACGACTTCGCCTGCTTGCCGCCGAACATGACGCTGCCGGCGACCCTCTCGTCGAGGCGGTTGAAGCCCTTGCCGTTGATGACGACGTTGGTGCCGCCGGCCGTGCTGCCGTATGCGGTGCTCAGCGAGGTGACCGCGACTACCTCGGTGGTCGTCGACGCGGCGGACGCCGAGCCGGCCACGCCCAGCACACCGGCGCCGAGCACACCGGCCCCGAACACGCCGGCACTGACGAGGGCGGTGGTGGCGGTGCGGCGACCGCGGTGGGGGAACTTCACGAGTGTCTCCTCCGTGAGACCGGATGCGTCCATGGCTCTGCGGAGGTCAGGTCGGTCGGCGACGGGCGTGGTTGAGCCGGGGCCTGGTGCGGGAGGGGAGCAGCGGGTCGACCGCACCCCGGCCGCACCCGGCGGCCTGCGTGGGGCGCGCTGTCAGGCGCCGGCCAGGGCCAGGACGGCGGCGAGGCCGTGGACGGCGCCCGCCGGGCTCGCGGGCAGCACCAGCACCGGCATACCGACCTCCACCGCGCCCGCGTCCGCGGTGGTGTCACCCACCATCAGCGCCCGCTCCGGCGCCACGCCGAGCGCCTCGCAGGCGGCGTGGAAGATCTTTGGGTTCGGCTTCATCGCGTCGAGCTCGTAGGAGAACACGAACGCGTCGATCCACCGGGTCAGCCCGTGGTGGTCGAACGTCGGGCGCAGGTCGTGCGCGATGTTGCTGACGACGGCGACCTTGATGCCCCGCTCGCGCAGCGCGGCGAGCACCGGAGCGGCGTCCGGGTACGGGACCCACGCCTCCGGTGGGAACATCGCGTCGTAAAGCGCCTCGGCCAGCCGGGGATCGGGCAGGTCGGCGCGGGCCATCAGCGCCGTGTACGCGTCCCGGTGCAATTCCGGCGTCAGGTCGCGGGACGCGTACGCGTCGACGAGGGCGCCGGTGAGGTCCGAGGGCGCCGGACCGCCGGGCCGACCGGCCCAGAGCAGCCGCTCGATCAGCTCGGCGGACTCGGCGGGAGAGAACTCGAGCCCGAGCGGAGTCGCGGCTCTGCGGAGCCACTCCTCGGCAGGCTCGACCGACAGCAACGTGCCGGAGAAATCGAAGAGGACGGCGTCAATAGGGCGGAGCTGTCGGGCATCTGACACGCCGCCACGCTAACCCACTCGGCCCAGCGGATACCGGTCGAGGCACTCCTATCGGCAAGGTAGGTAATGGGTGCGGCGTGCGTGAAACAGGCTCGCTAATCGGAAACAATTATGTAATGGTAATCGATTGTCAGGCGACCCTGGGTGATCATTGCACGGATTCCTGCCGCCTAAAAAGCGCAGGTGACCAGGGGTAAGGGGGCCGTACGTCGGTATTGTTTCGACGAAAGTACCTATGCGGATCGCACTCCGGGTGACCCCGACGCCGTTGTGGTGCAACTGCCGGATTCGGTACTCGTCGATCTCGACGACGGGCCGATCGGCTTGCGGGGACCGATAGCGTGGGGATGCGTGCGGGATGTATTGTCTTTTCCCGGCGGACCTTCGTGTATTCGAAACTTTCCGTTAACCAGAACCCTGATCCGTGTGATGGGCGTGAATGGGAGTGTGGGTGGCAACCGACAGCATCACCATTTCCGTGCCGCGCCGGACGTCCGCCGTACAGCCGCGAATCAGCCAGGTTGATTGTGCGACCCACACCCCCACCGGCCCTTCGACCAGGGGCGTGGAGGTCCTGGGCGCGGCGGTCTTCGGTGGGTGTCCGTAGCGAAATCCAGACGGTCACGAACATCGAGGATGGGGGGCAGTCCATGCTCAGTCGAGCCGAGATCATCGACGAGATCCTGGCGCTGGCGCCGGCGGGCGACTTCGGGGCGGACCCGGGGCCCGTACGTGCCCGGTTATGGGAGCTGACCAGCACGTTGATCCGCTCCTACGACGCCGACGAGCCGATCACCGTCGACCCGATGGAGATCTACCGGCAGCGCGCGGTTCCACTGGAGACAGCCGCTCTGGCCGATTTCCTGCGCGGCAAGCGGGTGCTCGTCACCGGTGCGGCCGGCGCGGTCGGCGCCGAGGTGGTCGAGGCGCTGGTGAATCGTCTGCCGACCGGCTCGATCTGCGCACTCGACCTGCGGGAGTCGCCGATTCCGGCAGGCGCGGAGAACCGTGTCGTCCCGGTGATCGCCGACATCCGCGACATCGAGGCGACCGGCAAGGTGTTTGCCGAGTTCAACCCGGAAATCGTCTACCACCTCGCCGCCCAGCGGGAGCCGGGGCTCGCCGAGTTCGAGACCGCGTTGACGATCACGACGAACATCGGCGGTACCCGCAACATCCTCACGCTGTGCGATCAGTTCGGCGTCGACATCTGCGTTCACGCCTCCACCGGAAAAGCCGCGCGCTACTACACACCCGACATCTATGCGGGTAGCAAGAAGGTCGCGGAGTGGATGATCGCGGAGGAAGCGCCGTCGCTCTCGACGAAGATCGGGCTGGTGCGATTCACGCACATCGCCGAGAACAGCATCGTTTTTGACGACTTTCGGCGCAAGGTCGCGGCGGGCGTTCTGAACATCCACGAGCCCTATCGGCTGATGTACGTGCAGAGCATGTCCGAGGCCGTGGCCCTGGTGCTCAACACGACGCTCTACGTGGACGACGAGGACGCGACGCTGGTCACCGTCGGTGATCTCGGCTGGCCCTTGGACATCCTCCGCCTCGCACTGCACACGATCGCGGTCAGCGGCCAGGAGGTGCCGCTCTGCTTCATGGGCCTGCCCGCCGGCTACGAGAAGCACACGTTCCTCGGGCAGCTCGACTGGTCGGACCCGGGCAAGACGCACCCGATGCTCAACGCGCTGGAGTCCGACGCCGCCCACCTCACCGAGGACGAGGGGATGATGATCTCCCGCCCTTCGCACCCGGCCGTGCCGGTCGCGACCGAGATCGAACGGCTCTGCGCGGACGTGGAGTGCGCCGACGTCGAGGACCGGTCCGTGCACAAGAAGCGGCTCGCCGACTTCCTGCAGTGGGGCTGCCGCGCGACGTTCGAGAGCTCGAACCCGGCGCAGCGGATGCGGATCCTGATGTGGGGCTGCGACCCGGACGTGCTGGCGCGCGAGGGAGCCACGGTCCAGGACCTCGGCCCGGTCGTCCCGCTGCTGGTCGATTCGCTGCGGGGCGCGCGGTTCGACGCGGTGCGCGACGGGCTGAACGTCGACCGGATGGCGCGGACGCTGCGCGGCCTGGCCGAGGTGCCGGAGCTGAAGCCGATGGTCGACGAGATCACGACGGTCAGCGGGGGAGTGCCGACCAGCGCCTGACCGGCGGCCGGGCGGGGGTCCTCAGCGGCGCCGGGCCGTGACGCGTGAATCAGTCGCGTCCTCGCGTAGCCTTGGCCCCATGAGCTCCCCCGCCGAGCAGTACGCGGCGGCTCGTCGGCGCGCCGCCTACCCGGGGTACACCGACTTCACCGCGCAACTGTCGTTCGATCTCGATGACTTCCAGCGGGAGGCCTGCCAGGCGCTCGAAGACGGGCGTGGGGTGCTGGTGTGCGCCCCCACCGGTGCCGGAAAGACCGTCGTCGGCGAGTTCGCCGTCCACCTGGCCCTGCGCCAGGGCACGAAGTGCTTCTACACGACCCCGATCAAGGCTCTCTCCAACCAGAAGTTCAACGACCTGGTCGCGCGTTACGGCGCCGACAAGGTCGGCCTGCTGACCGGCGACAACGCGATCAACGGCGACGCGCCCGTGGTGGTCATGACCACCGAGGTGCTGCGGAACATGCTCTACGCGGGCTCGGCGACGCTGGAGAACCTGGCCTACGTCGTGATGGACGAGGTCCACTATCTCGCCGACCGGTTCCGCGGCGCGGTGTGGGAGGAGGTGATCATCCACCTCCCCGAGTCGGTCGCGCTGGTGTCGCTCTCGGCAACGGTCAGTAATGCCGAGGAGTTCGCGGAGTGGCTGGTCACCGTGCGCGGCGACACCGCGGTGGTCGTCTCCGAGCACCGCCCGGTGCCGCTCTGGCAGCACGTGCTCGTCGGGCGGCGGATGTTCGACCTGTTCACCGAGAAAGCGTCGGGGCAGACGACGCACAAGGACGTCGACCCCGAACTCACCCGGTACGTCCGGGAACAGCTGCGGCGGGTGCAGTACACCCGCTCCGGCCGCCCGATCCGGGCGAAGAACCTGGTGCCGTACCGCTCGGACGTCATCGAGCGGCTGGACGCCGAGGGCTTGCTCCCCGCGATCACGTTCGTGTTCAGCCGGGCCGGCTGTGACGCCGCCGTCCAGCAGTGCATGGCCGCCGGGCTCCGCCTGACCACGCCGGAGGAGCGGGCCGAGATCCGCCGGATCGCCGAGGAGCGCACCGCCGACCTCGCCGCCGAGGACCTCCAGGTGCTCGGCTACTGGGAGTGGCTGGACGGGCTGCAGCGCGGCCTGGCCGCCCACCACGCCGGGCTGCTGCCGGTCTACAAGGAGGTCGTCGAGGAGCTGTTCGTCCGCGGCCTGGTCAAGGCCGTGTTCGCGACCGAGACGCTGGCGCTCGGCATCAACATGCCTGCCCGGTCGGTCGTGCTCGAACGGCTGGTCAAGTTCAACGGCGAGACCCACGTCGACCTCACGCCGGGGGAGTACACGCAGCTCACCGGCCGGGCCGGGCGGCGCGGCATCGACGTCGAGGGCCACGCGGTCGTGGTCTGGTCTCCGGAGATCGACCCCCGCCACGTCGGCGGCCTGGCGTCGACCCGGACGTACCCGCTGCGGTCGAGTTTCCGGCCCTCGTACAACATGGCCGTCAACCTGGTCGGATCGGTCGGTCGCGAGCGCGCTCGCGAGCTGCTGGAGACGTCGTTCGCCCAGTTCCAGGCCGACCGGGCCGTCGTGGGGCTGGCCAAGCAGGCCCAGCGCAGCCACGACGCGCTCGACGCCTACCTGGAGTCGATGACCTGCCACCTCGGTGACTTCGCCGAGTACGCCGCGCTGCGCAGGCAGATCAAGGACCGGGAGAACGCGCTGGCCAAGCAGGGCGCCGCCCAGCGGCGTGCGGCCGCGGCCGACTCGCTGGAGCGGCTGCGCATCGGCGACGTCGTGCTGGTGCCGACCGGACGCCGCGCCGGGCTGGCCGTCGTCCTCGACCCCGGCTCGCAGCCGCTCGGCGAGGCCCGGCCACTGGTGCTCACCGCCGACCGCTGGGCCGGGCGGCTGTCGCTGGCCGACTTCCCGAACGAGGTCGAGGTGCTGACCCGGATGCGGGTGCCGAAGCACTTCAACCACCGGTCGCCGCAGGCCCGGCGCGACCTGGCGTCGGCGTTGCGCACGGCGGCGTCCGACTTGGCCGCAGTTCGCAAGCGGAAGGGCAGGGCGGCCGCGGCCGACGACGACCTGCTGGCGGAACTGCGCGCAGCGCTGCGCCGCCACCCGTGCCACGGGTGCCACGACCGCGAGGAGCACGCCCGCTGGGCGGAGCGCTACGACCGCCTGGCCAAGGAGACCCACCAGCTCGAGCAGCGCGTGCACAATCGCACGAACTCGCTGGCCCGGACGTTCGACCAGGTCTGCGGGCTGCTGGAGAGCCGCGGGTACCTCGACGGCGAGCGGGTGACCGAGGCGGGCAGCGGGCTGGCCCGGATCTGGTCGGAGTCGGACCTGCTGGTCGCCGAGTGCCTGCGCGCGGGCGTCTGGGAAGGGCTGTCGGCCGCGGAGCTGGCCGGTGCGGTGTCCGCGCTGGTGTACGAGGCGCGGCGGGCCGACGAGGGTCCGACGCCGGTGCCGAACGGCCCGCTGCGGGACACGCTCGTGGTGATCGGCCGGCTCGCCGCGGAACTGCAGTCCGACGAGGGGGAGCGCGGGCTGGCGCTCACCCGCGAGCCGGACTACGGCTTCGTCTGGCCGGCGTACCGCTGGGCGCGAGGCGAGCCGCTGGAGCGGGTGCTCACCGCGGCGTCCGGCGTCGAGGGTGAGATGCCTGCGGGTGACTTCGTGCGGTGGTGCCGCCAGGTGCTCGACCTGCTCGACCAGCTCGCGAGCGCGGCCCCGGCCGGTAGCGACCTGCGCTCGACCGCTCGCCAGGCGATCGAAGCGACGCGCCGGGGGGTCGTGGCGTACTCCGCGCTGTAGAACCACCCTGTGGTTAGATTCCGGCATACCGGGCGTCCGTGCAGGGTCAGGTTCTACTGTGGGCAATTCCGACTGGGGGCTCAGTGCGGCACGAGGATGTCCCGCTCCGTCAGCACGAGGATCACGCCGACGGCGGGCACCACGACGATCCCGGCGGCGTCCCGACCGCGCGCTCGTCGGCTGACGGTGTCGACCCGGCTGCGGATCATGCGGCCTTCCAGGCCGCGTTCCACGGTGGTGCGACACCGTCGGCTCACCCGCACGACTTCATCGACGACTTCGTCGATCTGGTCGGCCATCATTTGCGGACGCCGCTCACCGCGATTCGTACGCTGCTCGAGCTGCTCGCGGACGACCAGGCGGAGGGCCTCGATCCGGCCACCGCGAAACGCCTGGTGAACGCCGTCAAGGCGAACTCCGACCGGATGCTGCGGGTGATCGACACGCTGCTGCTGCTCGCCAGGGCCCGGCACGCGGACGCCGCCCGCGACCACGTGCCGGTGGACCTCGCCGCGGTCGTCGACCGGGTCGGCTCGGCGATGGCGCCCGCCGCGGACGGCAGCGGGGTGGCCGTCACCGTGGAGGCGAAACATCCGGTCTGGACGGTCGGCGACCCGATCCTGCTGGAGCGCGCCATCGGGCACCTGGCGGGCAACGCGCTGCGCTTCACCGACCGGGGTGGACGGTTGAGCCTCCGTGCGCTCGCCGAGCCGAAACCCGCGGTCGAGGTGCAGGACACCGGCGTCGGCATCGACCCCGAGCGGCAGCGCGGACTGCTGCGGCCGTTGCGCCTGGTGCTCGGGGAGAGCGACGGTCACGACGAGAACGCGCACCTCGGGCTCGGCACGGTCAGCGCGATCGCCCGCGCGCACCAGGGTGACCTCGACGTCCGCTCGGCGCCGGGGCACGGCACGACGTTCCGCCTGACGTTCCCCACGGTTCCGTCACCGCACTGAGGGGGCGCCGAGTCCGCGTGCGGCCCGGAGCGGTGTCACGGACTCGGTGCCAGGACGTCCACGATCTGCCACCGCTCACGGGCCGGCCACCGCCGCCCGTCAGCGCACCAGCGCCTTGGTGAGGCGGCCGATCGCGCTCTCCAGGCCGTAGCGTTCCGCGAGCGCCGCGACCCGCTCGGGGTCCACCGGCGCCTCGGGCAGCGCGTCGCTGACCGTGGGCACCGGCGCGTTGTGCGCCACCTTGACGACCTCGGGCGCGACCGCCAGGTACTCGCGCGCGGCGTCCAGGCGGCGCCACTGCGCGGCCGGGAGCGCGGGGTTGCGCGCGTCGACGGCGGCGAGCAGCCCGGCCAGGTCACCGAACCGGCCGAGCAGCCCGGCCGCGGTCTTCTCGCCGATCCCCGCGACGCCCGGCAGGCCGTCGCTCGGGTCACCGCGCAGCGTGGCGAAGTCGGCGTACTGCGACGGCTCGACACCGTACTTCGCACGCACCGCCGCAGCGTCCATCTCCTCCAGCTTCGCGACCCCGCGTCCGGTGTAGAGCACCCGGACGCCGCTCGCGTCGTCGATCAGCTGGATCAGATCGCGGTCGCCGGTCACCACGTCCACCGGCCCCGGGCCACGCGTGGCCAGCGTCCCGATGATGTCGTCGGCCTCGTAGTCGGCCGCGCCCGCGGTCGCGATACCGACCGCGGCGAGGACCTCGAGCAGCACCGGCACCTGCGGCGCCAGCTCGTCGGGCACTTCCTCCTCGTCGGGTTCACCGGCCACCCGGTGCGCCTTGTACGAGGGGACCAGCGCCACCCGCCAGGCCGGCCGCCAGCTCTCGTCGAGGCAGGCCACCAGCCGGGTCGGCCGGTACCGGGTGACCAGCGTCGAGGTCATGTCGAGGAAGCCGCGGACGGCGTTGATCGGCGAGCCGTCCGGCGCGGTGATCGACGTCGGGACGCCGTAGAACGCACGGAAGTAGAGGCTGGCCGCGTCGAGGAGCATCAGCGCCCCGGGTGTCCTGGTCACGCCTAGAGACTGCCAGACTTCGTCTCACCGGTCGCGCTGGTCACACGTCCGGAGGGGAATCACCGGCGGGCCGCTCGCGCTGCACCGGACAGGCAACCTGGGGAGGGAACCGTGACCGACCTGGTCATCACCGACGCGCCCGACGAGAGCCGATACGTGGCGAACCTGGAAGGCGTCGAGGCCGGCGAAGTCCAGTACCAGCTCGACGGCGACGTCATCATGTTCACTCACACCGGGGTGCCGCCGGAGTTCGAGGGGCGCGGCATCGCGTCACAGCTCGCCCGGTACGTGCTGGACGACGCCCGCAGCCGGGGCCTCGAGGTGCTGCCCCGCTGCCCGTACATCTCCGGCTGGATCGCCAGGCACCTCGAGTACCTCGACCTGGTGCCCGCCGCGTCGCGCCCGCGGTACCGCCTGCCCGCCGAGGCGTAAGGGGCCGTTGTTGTCGGTCGCACGTCGTAATCTGGCGACATGTCTGACGCGCTCTACCCGTCCGACCGGCTGCGGCTGGCCCAGCAGGCCACTGCCGCGGCCGGGCTGGACGCCCTGCTGCTGACGCCCGGCGCCGACCTGCGGTACCTGACCGGCTACGCCGCCCACGCGCTGGAGCGACTGACGTGTCTGGTGCTGCCCGCCGACGGTGATCCGGTGCTGGTCGTGCCCGCGCTGGAGGAGGCGGCCGCGCAGGCCTCCCCGGCCGGCGGCATCGACCTGGACATCCGTCCGTTCCCCGAGGGTGACGACGCGTACGCGCTGATCAGGGGCCTGCTGGGCGACGGTCCTCGGCGGCTGGGGCTCGCCGACCGGATGTGGGCCGAGCAGGTGCTGGCGTTCCGCGCCGCGTTCCCCGGCGCCGAGCAGGTGCTCGCCGGGAACGTGCTGCGCCCGCTGCGCGTCCGGAAGTCGCCGGCCGAGGTCGAGGCGCTGCGCCGGGCCGGGCAGGCGATCGACCGGGTGCACGCCCGGATGGGCGAGTGGCTGATCGCCGGGCGCACCGAGGCCGCGGTCGGCCGCGACATCGCGGATGCGATCCTCGCCGAGGGGCACGCGCAGGTGTCGTTCGTCATCGTCGGCTCGGGGCCGAACGGCGCCAGCCCGCACCACGCGGTCTCCGACCGGGTGATCGAGGACGGTGACCCGGTCGTCGTCGACATCGGCGGCGTCACCGCGGAGGGCTACTGCTCGGACTCCACCCGCACGTACGTGCTCGGGGTGCCGCCGGAGGGCTTCGCGACCGCGTACGCGGTGCTGCAGGAGGCGCAGGAGGCCGGGGTCGCGGCGGTGAAGCCGGGGGTGACCGCGGAGTCGGTCGACGCGGCCTGCCGTGACGTGCTGACCGCCGCCGGATACGGTGACGCGTTCATCCACCGCACCGGCCACGGCATCGGGCTGGAGGAGCACGAGGAGCCCTGGATCATCGGCGGCAACCGCACCGTGCTGGAGCCGGGCATGGCGTTCAGCGTCGAGCCCGGGTTCTATCTGGCCGGTCGGTACGGTGCCCGGATCGAGGACATCGTGGTCTGCGGTGAAAACGGCCCCGACCGCCTGAACGTCACGCCCCGGACGCTGGCCCTGCTCTGACCCGGGCCGAGGCTGCGCGGCCTCGGCCGGCGGCGGGGGCCTGCGGCGTGGCCCGGCCTGCGGCGCCGGCCGCCGTCAGGCGAGGCCGTGGTCGCGGGCGTAGAGCGCCGCCTGGGTGCGGTCGCGCAGGCCCAGGCGGCTCAGGATGTTCGAGACGTGGTTCTTCACCGTGCCCTCGCTCACCACCAGCGCCGCGGCGATCTCCCGGTTCGTGGCGCCGCGGGCGAGCAGGCGCAGGACGTCCACCTCGCGCGGGGTGAGCGTGAGGCCGTGGGACACGGGCAGCGACCCGCCCCGGTCGAGCGCGGCCAGCAACCGGGCGGTCACCGCCGGGTCGAACTGGTCGACGCCGGCGTGCGCCATCCGCACCGCGCGGGCCAGCTCGGCGGCCGGCAGATCCTTGAGCAGGTAACCGCTGGCGCCGGCGCGCAGCGCGCGGACGACGTACTCCTCGTCGTCGAACGTCGTCAGCATCAGGACCCGGCAGCCGGGAGCCCGGCGACGGACCGCCGCGGTCGCCTCGACGCCGCCGAGGTCGGGAATCGCTCCGGGCACGGGCGGGTGAGCGGGGGACGCCGGGCTGGACGGCATGCGCACGTCCATCAGGATTACGTCCGGCTGCTGCGCGACGGCCTCGGCCACCGCCTCCCGGGCATCGGCGGCGGTGCCGACCACCGTGATGTCCTCCTCCAGCGCGAGCAGCGACGCCACGCCCTCCCGGACCAGCCGCTGGTCGTCGACGACGAGCACCCGCACGGTCGTCACAGCGGAACCCGTGCGGTGAGCGTGGTGCCGAGTCCGGGCGGGCCGGTCAGCTCCAGCGTCCCGCCCACCGCCGCGAGCCGCTCGCGCATCCCGGGCAGGCCGTAGCCGGGGCGGTCGGAGAGGTCACCGGGCAGACCGGTGCCGTCGTCGCGGACGGTCAGCGCGATCGCGTCCGCAGCGCAGTGGACGGTCACCGTCACCGAACGGGCACCCGCGTGCCGGACCGCGTTGGTCAGGCCCTCCTGGGCCACCCGGACCAGCGTCGCCCGCAGCCCCGGCGGGCAGTCGCCGTGCACCGTGGACGTGACGGTCGTGCCGGGCGAGCCGAGCCGCGCGGCGAGCACGGCCAGCTCGGCACTCAGCGACGACGGGACGTCCGCGCGCAGCGTCGCCACCGACCGGCGGACCTCGGCGAGCGCGGCCCTGGCCGACCCGTGCGCGTCGGTGACCGCGCGCGCGGCGACCTCCGCGTCCCGCTCCCGGTACGCGGTGGCCTTCTCCAGCTGGATCGCGATCGCGGTGAGGTGGTGGCCGAGGCTGTCGTGGATGTCCCTGGCGACCCGGTTGCGTTCCTCGGCGGCGGCGAGCGCGGCGATCCGCCGGTTGGACTCGGCCAGCTCGTCCAGGAGGCGCTCGGCGCGGTCGCGGTCGGCGTCCGCCTTCACCGCGAGCGCCGCCAGCGTCACCGCGAACACCAGGCCGACCGCGAACATGATCAGGTCGCCGAACGCTTCGCGGTCGGACGACCCGCCGGTGGCCGACGTCCAGGAGACGACGCCGACGGCGTACGCGAGCGCCGCCGCGTACCCGGCCCGCCGCCCGAGCGTGCGATAGACCGCAAACGGCACCAGCAGGAACAGCACCCGGGCCAGGCCGGACGTGTCCATGGCCACCACCGCGTGGATCAGGACGACCTGGAGGACGAGGCCCCAGCGGGTGGCGCGGCCCAGCCACTCCACGGCCGACAGCGCGAGCAGCCCGGCGACGAATGCCGCGGTCCGCCAGGGCGTGGCCGGCGCGAGGCCAGCGGCGGCGATGTACAAGCCGCCGGCGAGCACGGTGCCGTACAGCGCAGCCGCCGGCCCTAACCGTCCGCGCACCGGAACCACCGCCCAACCGTAACCGCCGTGCGTCCGCGCGGGAATCCGTCGTGCGGCACGTGCCGATCGGCAGGGGTGCCCATGACCAGCGGTCGCCGGATGCGTCCCGCGGCACTGCTGCGAGCACCGCGCCGGGGGCCACGCTTCGGGCCCACCACTTTCCCGGAGGTTCCCGTGCCCGCATCCGACGAACTCTTCTCCACCTCCGGCCGTCCTCGAGGTCACGTGATCTCGGCGGTGGACGGTCGAAACGACCTCGCCCGGTATCGGCTGGCCGGTCTGGCCGGCCTGCTCACCGGCGTCCTGCTGCTGTTCAACGACCTCCGGCGCGAAGGTCTCGTGCCGGAGAACGCGTTCACCGAGTGCATCGCGCCGCTGCCCGCGGTGCTGGCGCTCTACGCGGTCACCGGCCTGTACCTCCGGCAGCGCGAGCCGGCGGGGCGGCTCGGGCTGGTCGGTTACGCGCTGAACCTCGCCGGGATCGCCGGCCTGCTGATCGCGGAGTTCGCGAGCCACTACATATTCGCGGACCTGCCGATGGCCGAGGTGGACGCGTTGCTCGAGGGGCGTGCCCGGGCCGGGTTCCTGGTGATCGCGGCGGTCTTCGCGGTCGGCGTGACGCTGTTCTCGGTGGCGTCCTGGCGGAGCCGGATCTATCCGCGGTGGGCCGTCGGGCTCTACGCCGCCGGGTTCCTGCTCGCCGCCGGGCGCGGTGCGGTTCCCGACCTGGTCGTGTCGCTGGGGTTCCTGCTCGGCTCGATCGGCGTCCTCGGTCTGTCCTGGACCCTGCGCCGCATCTCCACCCCGGAGCCGGTCCCAGCGTAACCCGGCCCACGGTGGTGGCCGGGGCGGCGGGGGGCGTCCGCCGTGCGGGGCAGAATGGCCCCCATGGCGACGCTCTACCGCAACGGCGAGGTCTACAGTCCCGCGGATCCGTTCGCGACCGCTCTGCTCGTCGACGGCGAGCGGGTGCTGTTCGTCGGCTCCGACGACGCCGCCGAGGCGGCCGCGTTCGGCGCCGACGAGGTCGTCGATCTGCGGGGCGCGCTGGTGGTGCCGGGCTTCGTCGACGCCCACGTGCACGCGACCCAGACCGGGCTCACGCTCAGCGGCCTCGACCTGACCGGTACGCCGACGCTCGCCGCCGCACTGGACGCGGTCGCCGCGTACAGCGCCGCGCACGACGGCGTGATCCTCGGCCACGGCTGGGACGAGACCGCCTGGCCGGAGCGGCGTCCGCCGACGACGGCCGAGCTGGACCGGGCGGGCGGTAACCGCCCGGTCTACCTCTCCCGAGTCGACGCGCACTCCGCCGCCGTGTCCGGCGCGCTCCGGGCCGCGGTGCCGGACCTGGCCGGACGCATCGGGTACGACGTCGAGGGGCCGGTCACCCGGGACGCCCACCACGCGGTCCGCACGGTCGCGCTGGGCTCGGTCACCGCTGCGCAGCGCGCCGACGCCCAGCGCGCGACCCGGGCGCACGCCGCGAGCCGGGGCATCGTCGCGCTGCACGAGTGCGGTGGCCCGGACATCGGCGGCGAGGACGACTTCACCGCGCTCCTGGCGCTCGCCGCGGCCGAACCCGGCCCGGACGTGTTCGGGTACTGGGGCGAGTGGCGGTCCGCGGCGAAGGCCCGGGAACTCGGCGCGGTCGGCGCGGGCGGCGACCTGTTCGTCGACGGCGCCCTCGGCTCGCACACCGCCGCGCTGGCCGCCCCGTACGCCGACGAGCCGGGCACCAGCGGGCACCTCTACCTGGAGGCCGAGCAGATCGGCGAGCACCTCGTCGACTGCGTCCGGCACGACACCCAGGCGGGGTTCCACGCGATCGGTGACCGGGCACTCGCGGCGCTCGCCGAGGGGTTCGCGCTGGCGGCGACCACTGTGGGCGTCGACCGGCTGCGGGTCGGCAGGCACCGCGTCGAGCACGCGATGATGCTCGACGCGACGCTGATCCGGGCACTGGTCAACCACGGCGCGGTCGCGAGCATGCAGCCGGCGTTCGACGCGGCCTGGGGCGGCCCCGACGGCATGTACGTCCGGCGCCTCGGCGCGGAGCGGGCGGCCGGGCTGCACAACTTCTCCGGGCTGGCCGGCGTGGGCGTCCCGCTCGCGTTCGGTTCTGACGCCCCGGTGACGCCGCTCGACCCGTGGGCAACCGTCCGGGCGGCGGCGTTCCCGCACAACCCGCACCACGCGATCAGCGTCCGGGCGGCGTTCGCGGCCCACACCCGGGGCGGCTGGCGCGCGCTCGGACGCGACGACGGCGGCATGCTGGTTCCCGGCGCGGTCGCCTCGTTCGCGGTCTGGGACGTCGAGGAGCTGGTCGTCCAAACCCCCGACGACCGGGTCGCGCGCTGGAGCACCGACCCGCGGGCCGGTGTGCAGGGCCTGCCCGCACTGAGCGAGGGCGCGACCCCGCCGCAGTGCCTGCGAACCGTCGTCCGCGGCCAGACGGTGTTCACCGCGGAGTGAGGCCGGTCGCACGACACGCCGCCGACACGCGCAATGTCCGGTTTATCTCGTCGCGCGGGGCCGGATTCGCTTCGCGGGGGCTGACCAGGCATGATGTCCGTACTGTCGGCTCGGGTCGGTATTGACAGGAGACGGACGGCAATTACGGTGACTTCGGTGGCTTCCTCGGGTACCGGACGGCGACGGAACGTGCTCTTGTGAGCTGGGCAAACGCGGTGGCGCCACCGCAGGGGCCAGGTCCAGCAAACGAGGGGTGGCGGGACGACGACGGTCGCGACCGGTACCAGGTGGCGGTGATGGTGGTGACGGAGGGTCAGTAGACAACGTCTGGCGTAGCGCGCAGCCAGCCGCTCCGCAGTCGGTCCGAAGGTCCTCCCATCCTCCTCCCGCACCGGTCGGGGAGCTCCGATGCAGGGGCGCGGCGTGCACGCCGCGCCCCTGTGGCCTGTCCTGGGCGTTTACCACAGTGCGTAGGCCACTCCGTTCGGACCACCGGCTGCCGGGTCGCCGGGGGAGTGGGCACAATCGGTGCCAGGACACGACCCTCCCGGGTCGGGAGGGAGGACCCGTTGCTGCCGCAACGCGACACGGTGACCGACCCGCCGTCGCCTGAACCCGCCGTTCCGGCCTCCTCCGATCAGGTGGACGCCACGGAGCGCGCCGCCGACGCCGAGCCTGCGGAGGCGGGGGCCGCCGCCGGCGCCGATTCCGGGCGTGGGCGGGGGTGGCGTCCGTGGCGGCGTCGTCCCGGCCGGAGCCGCCCGGTGGTCGTCGACCCCGAGCGCCCGCCGCTGCGGGGCTGGGTCGCCGCGCTGCTGGCGCTCGGCTCCGGCGCGCTGCTCGTGCCCGCGTTCCCGCCGTACGACGTCTGGTGGCTCGCACCGGTGTCAGTGGCGCTGCTCGCCGTCGCCGTGCACCGGCAGCGCGCTCGCCGCGGCGCCTGGCTGGGGCTGCTGCACGGGCTGGTGTTCTTCAGCATCCTGCTGAACTGGGTCGGGATCTACGTCGGCGACGTCTTCGCGTACCTGCTCGCGGCCGTCGAGGCCGCGTACGTCGCCGGGATGGGCGCGTTGCTGGCCGCGAGCTCGCGGGTCGTGGACCGGCACCGTTGGAGCTGGCCGCTGATCGTCGGTGCCGCCTGGGTCACCCAGGAGGCGGTGCGGGCGCGCTGGCCGTTCGGCGGGTTCCCGTGGGGGCGGCTGGCGTTCGCCGAGACCGACGGTCCGCTGCTGCGGTTCGCCGTTCTCGGCGGGGCGCCGCTGGTGACGTTCGCGACCGCGGCGGTCGGCGGCCTGCTGGTCGCCGCGGCCTGGCGTCGCTGGCCGTTCGCCGACCGGCCGCTCGCGCAGCGCCTGCTCGCCGGCGCTGTGGCGGCGTCTGGCGCGCCGTCGGCCGGCGCTGAGGCGCCGTCTGCTCCGGCCGGCGCGGCGGGGCAGTCCGGCGCGGCGGGGGAGTCCGGCGCGGCGGGGGAGTCCGGCGCGGCCGGCGCAGAACGGCGCGGCGGTGGGGTGCGGGCGCTCGCGTGGCTGGCCGCGGTCGGGATTGTTCTCCTCGCGGCGTGGTTCACGCCGTCGCCGGCGGCCACCGGGCGGACCGTCACGGTCGCGGTGATCCAGGGCAACGTCCCGCGGCTCGGCCTCGACTTCAACGCCCAGCGCCGCGCGGTGCTCGACAACCACGTGAATCGCACGGTGGCGCTCGCCAAGGACGTCGCCGTCGGCGCCCAAAAGCAACCCGACCTGGTCATCTGGCCGGAGAACGCGTCCGACATCGACCCGCTGGTCAACGAGGACGCCTACGACGAGATCAGCCGGGCAGCCGCCGCGATCAAGGCCCCGATCCTGGTCGGCGCCGTGCTCCGCGGCCCCGGCGACTACCTCACCAACGCCGGCCTGGTCTGGGCACCGGGGCAGGGCCCGGTCGACCGCTACGCGAAGCGGCACCCGGTGCCGTTCGGCGAGTACGTGCCGCTGCGCTCGCTCGCGCGGAAGATCACGACCAAGGTCGACCTGGTCCGGCGTGATTTCAAGGCCGGAACCGAGATCGGCACCGTGGGCATGCCCACGACGAACGCCGGAACCGTCCGGGTCGGTGACGTGATCTGTTTCGAGGTGGCGTACGACGGTCTGGTGACCGACACCGTCAACGCGGACGCCGAGCTGCTCGCCGTCCAGACCAACAACGCGACGTTCGGCATGAGCGGCGAGAGTGCCCAGCAGGTCGCGATGGCCCGGCTACGTGCGGTCGAGCACGGAAAGTGGGCGGTCGTCGCATCGACGAGCGGAATTTCCGCCACAATTGGACCGGACGGAACCATTCACGATCACGCGGGTCTCTTCTCGGCCGGAACACTGATCCGGTCACTCGCGTTGTCGGATGACCGTACGCTGGCCACCGCACTGGGCCAGTGGCCGGAGGCGCTGTTCGCCGCGCTCAGCGGGGTCGGGATCGTCGCGGCCGCGCTGCTGCGGGGACGCCGACCGGCCCGGGCGGGACGACCGACGAGGGAAGGCTGACACAGGTGACGGCCGAAGAGATGGAGCGGGAAACCGGTCCGGCTTCTCCACAGCAGGAGTACCCCGGCCTGGGACACGTTGTCGTCGTCATCCCGACGTACAACGAGGCGGAGAACATCCGCGAGATCGTGGGCCGCCTGCGCCGGGCGGTACCCGAGGTCGAAGTCCTGGTCGCGGACGATGGTTCGCCGGACGGAACCGGCGAGATCGCGGACGAGCTGGCAGCCGCCGACCCCCAGGTGCACGTGCTGCACCGGGCGGGTAAGGAGGGGCTGGGCGCGGCCTACCTGGCCGGGTTCGCGTGGGCGGCCGAGCACGGTGCCGACGTGATGGTCGAGATGGACGCCGACGGCTCGCACGAGCCGACGGAGCTGCCACGGCTGCTCAACGCGCTGCGCGACGCGGACGTGGTGATCGGGTCCCGCAAGGTGCCCGGCGGCAAGATCGTCAACTGGCCGATGTCGCGGGTGATGATCTCGCAGATCGGCAACCTCTACACGCGGCTCGCGCTGAGCTTCCCGGTCAAGGACAGCACCGCGGGCTTCCGCGCCTACCGCGCCGAGGTGCTGGCCGCGAAGAACCTGGGCGGCGTCGCGTCGCAGGGGTACTGCTTCCAGATCGACATGGTCTACCGGGCCTGGCGGTCCGGGTACCGGGTCGTCGAGGTGCCGGTGACGTTCGTCGAGCGTGAGCGCGGCCAGAGCAAGATGAGCTCGGACATCGTCCGGGAAGCGCTGTGGCGGGTGGGGCTCTGGGGTGTCCAGGCCCGTTTGGAGAGCGCGAAGAAGGCCCTGGACCGGTTGCGCTAGCCGCCGGGCTGAGAGCCACCTGAGAGCGGTGGCTCGATCGCAGCCCGGGCGAGCGGGACGGACGTACGCTGGATTTATGCGAGCCTTTCTAGCCGCGTTCGTCCTGCTGATCGTCGTCCCGACCGTCGAGATCAGCGTGCTCATCCGCGTCGGCCACGAGGTCGGGCTCGGGTGGACGCTGGTGCTGTTGCTCGCCAGCGCGTTCCTCGGGAGCTGGCTGCTCCGCCGGGAAGGCGGCCGGGCGTTCCGTGCTCTGCGGGACGCCGCTCAGGCCGGCCGGACCCCGGCGAAGGAGTCCGCTGAGGGCGCGGTGGTGCTGGTCGGCGGCCTGCTGATGATCCTGCCGGGCTTCCTGACCGACGTGGTGGGCATCCTGCTGCTGCTCCCGCCGATCCGGAAGCTGGCCGGGCACTTCGTGCTCCGCTCGGCCGCCCGCCGGCTCCCGCCGGACGTCAGCACGGTGCTGCTCGGCCCGATGACGGTGCGCTCCCGGCGCGTCCGGGGCGCCGACACCGCACCCGCCGACGCCGCCGCGCCGGGTCAGGGCGACCCGATGCCGCCGCGGGCGGCGTCCCCCGGCCGTGGAGCGGTCATTGAGGGCGAAGTCGAACGCTGAGCCCCGAGCGCCGGGCCCGAGTGACGGGAAACCGGCCTCTAAGCAGCGCTTACAGGCCGGTTTCGCGTCACCGAGTGGCTCCCGGACACGAAGAACCCGCCGCCCCCGGGAGGGGACGGCGGGTTCTTCGCTTGAGCGGGCTGCCTCGTCAGGCCGACCGGCTCCGGCGGCCCCGGAGGACCTCCAGGCGCTCGGCCAGCACTTCCTCGAGCTCGGCGACGGTGCGCCGCTCGAGCAGCATGTCCCAGTGCGTCCGCGGCGGCTTGGCCTTCTTCGCCTCGGGCTCATCACCGTCGATGATCCGCGCCACCGTTCCGTCGGCCCGGCATTCCCAGGTAATCGGAATCTCCGCGTCGGCCGCGAAGGGGACCGTGAACCGGTGACCACGAGGGCACAGGTACTCTCCCTGCTGGCGAGGCGCCAGCTCCGTGTTGCGGTCAGTCTCGTAGCTCACGGCTCCGAGCCGACTACCGCGCAGCGTGCGCTCACCCATCTGCATCAACCCCCTGGCGTCTGCGGTCAGCCACCGGTACCAACGACGATGACGGACAGAAGATTCCGCTGTCGTTGACTTATGTGCCCAGCAGCACAGTCCCGCATGCGCGTATGCGGCAATCCGTTACAAGGAGGACACGCGTGGAGCACCAGCCCGACACCGGTTCCGATCGGTCCCGGCAAATCGTCCTGGCAGTCGCGCTACTCCGGTTGGCCGTCGGAGCCGTGTCCAGTGTTCAGCCTACTGCGCTTCCGCGGGCGCTGGGTATCGATAGCGCCACAGCGGGACGAGCGGCATTTATCACACGAATGTTCGCGAGTAGGGAAATAGCACTCGCGCTGGGCGCTGGCTGGACCGTGGTCGGCGGTGGCTCGGCGTCGCGTCCGTGGCTGCTGGCGTCGGCGCTCGCCGACGGTGCGGACGCCGTCACGCTGGTCGCCGCCGCGCGGGCCGGCCGGGTCGCGAAGCTGCCGAGCTACCTGGCCGCGGCCGGGGCAGCGGCAGCCGTCGGCGCCGCACTCTGGGCGGTGGCCCGCCCCCGGCGCTGAGCCCGCGGCGCTGAGCCCGCGGCGCTGAGCCCACGGCGCTGGGCCCACGGCGCTGGGCCCGCGGCGCTGGGCCCGCGGCGCTGAGCCCGCGGCGCTGGGCCCGCGCGGCTGGGCCCCCGCCGCTGAGCCCGCGCCGGTGAAGACCTGCCGCCGTCTCCTCCTTCTACCGGGGCGTCACGTGCAGTGACCGTGCCGCGATTGGATACCGTGCGCTCGGCCGCGTGCGCGGCCCGGGAAGCAGGAGAGACGGGTGGCGGCAAGCATGACGGTGTCGGGCGGGGACGAGTACGACGTGATCGTCGTCGGTGCCGGGCCGGTCGGGGAGAACGTGGCCGATCAGGTCGTCCGCGGCGGCCTGACCGCGCTCATCGTCGAGCGGGAGCTGGTCGGCGGCGAGTGCTCCTACTGGGCTTGCATCCCGAGCAAGGCCCTGCTCCGCCCGGTCGCCGCGCTCGCGGAGGCACGCCGCGTCGACGGTGCCGCCTCCGCGGTCCGGGGCGGCCCGAACGCGGAGCAGGTGCTGGCCCGCCGGACTGCGTTCACCCACAACTGGTCGGACGACTCCCAGGTCGGCTGGCTCGACTCGGCGGGCATCGCGCTGGTCCGCGGCACCGCCCGGCTGGTCGGCGAGCGGCTGGTCGAGGTGCGGACCCGCGACGGCGGCGTCCGGCGGGTCACCGCACGGCACGCGGTCGTCCTCGCCACCGGGAGCAAGCCCACCGTGCCCGACGTCCCCGGGCTGGCCGAGGCCGACCCGTGGACCAGCCGGGACGCCACGTCGGCCACCGCGGTGCCGGACGAGCTGGCGATCCTCGGCGGCGGTGTCGTCGGCTGCGAGATGGCGACCGCGTTCGCGGCGCTGGGCAGCCGGGTGACGCTGGTCGCCCGGGGGAGCGGTCTGCTGCCCCGGCTCGAGCCGTTCGCCGGTGAAGCGGTGGTCACCGGCCTGCGGAACGCCGGGGTCGACGTCCGGCTCGGTACGACGGTCACCACGGTCGAACGCGACGCGGCAGGCGTCCGGATCGAATTGACGGATGCCGAGGGGACCCGCACCGTCCGCGCGGACGAGGTCCTGGTCGCGACCGGCCGGGCACCGGCCGTCGACGGGCTGGGCCTGGAGGCAGCAGGCGTGCACGGGCTGACCATCGACGACAGCTGCCGAGTCGAGGGCGTCGACTGGCTGTACGCGGCCGGCGACGTGAACGGGCGCGCGCTGCTGACCCACATGGGCAAGTACCAGGCCCGAGCCTGCGGCGCCGCGATCGTGGCCAGGGCGGGCGGTGCGGCGGCGGAACCGGCGGCCTGGAGCCGGTACGCGGCCACCGCCGATCACGCGGCGGTGCCGCAGGCGGTGTTCACCGACCCGGAGGTCGGCGCCGTGGGCCGCACCGAGGCCGAGGCTCGCGCGGCCGGGCTGTCGGTGCGGGCGGTGGAGTACGACCTCGGTCAGGTGGCCGGTGCGTCGCTGTACGCGGACGGGTACACCGGCCGGGCGAAGCTCGTCGTCGACACGTCCCGTGACGTGATCGTCGGCGCGACGTTCGTCGGCGCGACGGCCGCCGAGCTCGTGCACGCGGCCACCGTCGCGATCGTGGGCGAGGTACCGCTGGACCGCCTCTGGCACGCGGTGCCCTCGTTCCCCACGATCAGCGAGGTGTGGCTGCGCCTCCTGGAGGCGTACGGACGGTAGTTCTCAGGCGGCGGGCGTGGAGAGGCGGGCCGCGAGGGTGCGGCCGGTCTCGGCGGCGCTCAGGTGGGCGGCCTCGAGGGACTCCGCGGCCAGCGGGCGCAGCTCCGCCATCGCCGGGTTGACCTCGGCCAGCGTCAGCTCGGCCTCGACGATCTCCAGGTCGAGGTTCCACATGTCGGCGAACACCCGCCGCAGGTACGGGGTGTTGTGGTCCCAGCCCTCCCGCGGGGTGCCCGGCCCGTAACCGCCGCCGCGCACGGTGACCAGGACGGCCGGACGTCCGGCGACCGCCGGGGTCGCGCCGGGTCCGAACGCCGGGGTCGTGAGCAGCGTGTCGATCCACGACTTCACGTGGTGCGGGATCGCGTAGTTGTAGAGCGGGATCGCGAACAGGTACGCGTCCGCGGCGAGCAGCTCGTCGGCCAGCGACGACGCCATCGCGACCGCGCCGTGCTGCGCGGGCGTGCGCTCCTCGGCCGGCGTCATCCCGGCGCTGACCGCGGTCGCCCAGGTGCTGGCGGGCAGCAGGTCGGACGCGAGGTCACGACGGACGATCCGGGCGTCCGGGTGCTCGGCTTGCCACGCGGCCTGCACGGTGTCGGCGACCGCCCGGCTGACCGAACCCTGGGTGCGGATGCTGGCGTCGAGACGGAACAGGGTCACGGAAACTCCTCGAACGAAGGGTGCTATCTGCTGTGCCAAAGATAGTATTGCCAACAGACGATCTGAATGACAACCCTTCTGTGATCTTGTCGAGAGCCCGTACGATGAAACGCATGGCCGCGGTCCCCACCTCCGAGCCGCCCACGGTTCCGCTCAGCGACGACCTCGGCTGGGCGCTCGGTGTGCTGTTCCGGGCCTACGCCAAGGCCGCGAAGATGGCGATGTCCGGCGTCCCCGGCGGGCCGCGCGGTTACCAGGTGCTGGCCACGTCCGTGCGCAACACCCCGGGCACCCAGCTGGCGCTCGCGCAGCAGCTCGGCGTCGACCGGACGGTGATGACCTACCTGCTCGATGATCTGGAGAAAGCCGGGCTCGTGACTCGGCAGCCCGATCCGGCCGACCGGCGCGCGCGCCGGATCGTCGCGACCGACGCGGGGCGGGCGCTGCTCCAGGACCTCGACGCGCGCCTCGACCAGGCCGAGAACCACCTGCTGGCCGGTCTCCCCGGCGACGACCGGGCGGAGTTCCGCGCACTACTGCAGCGGCTGGCGGCGCACGTCAACGTGTCCGACCCGATCAACAACCCCTGTCAGGCGGTCGACGAGATGACGGCGTCCGACGCCGACGCCTGCTGATTCGCGCCTACCAGGAGCTGCTGCGGCCGTTCGCCGTGCCCAGCGCCAGCTGTCCCGCGGACGGCGTCGCCGGCCCGAGGTCCCCTTCACGGTAGTGGCGGCGGCAGAGCACCTGGTAGCGGACCTCCGGCGGTGCGGCGGTCTGTCCGGCGGACGCCGTGTCGGCCACCAGGATCTGGTCGCCGGTCCGCGTCACCACGCCGTCGACGACGCGGGCGTTCTGCTGGCCGGGCCTGCCGCACCAGCAGAGGACCTCGACCTGCAGCCGGATCAGCTCGTCGGCCAGCTCGAACAGCCGCCTGCTGCCCGGGAACAGCTCGCTGCGGAAATCGGTGGCCAGCCCGAACGCGTACACGTCGATCCCGGCGCCGTCGGCCAGATCGGCGGCCTGCTCGATCTGCTCCGGTGCGTAGAACTGGGCTTCGTCGCAGATCAGGTAGTCCACCCGGCGGCCCGCGCTCCACTCGCCCCGCACCACCTCGTGCAGGTCGGTGCCGTCGAGCACCTCGGTGGCGTTCGCGGTGAGGCCGACCCGGCTGGAGATCCGGGCGGTGCCGGCCCGGTCGAGCTTGGTGAGCAGCAGGCCGTGCCGCCCCTGCCGGGCGTGGTTGTGGTTGATCTGTAACGCCAGCGTCGACTTCCCGCAGTCCATCGGCCCGTAGAAGAAACGCAGCGTCCCCGGCGAGCCGGTGGGGACGCGGACGGAACGTGCTGACGCCATCAGAGCAGCTTAGGCGGGGTGTTTCCGGCCGCGACGATCGCCCGGCGCATCGGCACCGCGAGCAGCAGCAGGAAGCCCACGACGAAGAACACGATCAGCGACAGGATCGCCACCCGGTAGCTGTCGGTCAGCTGGTAGGCCAGGCCGAACAGCAGCGGACCCATCCAGCTCGTGCCCTTGTCGCTGATCTCGTAGAGGCCGTAGTACTCGGCCTCCTTCCCTTCCGGGATGAGCTGGCTGAACAGCGACCGGGACAGGGCCTGGCTGCCGCCGAGCACGAGCCCGATCGCGGCACCCAGCGCGACGAACGGCAGCGGGGCACGGGCGGGCACGAAGTACGCGGCGGCCAGGACGACCGTCCAGAGCACCAGGCTGAGCAGCACCGACTTCCAGGCCCCGATCCGGCGGGCGAGCGCCCCGAGCAGCAGCGCGCCGCCGAACGCCAGGAACTGGATCATCAGGATCGTCGGGACGAGCGCGGTCTGCTCCAGCTCCAGTTCCTCGGTCGCGTAGGTGGCCGAGAGCGTGATCACGGTCTGGATGCCGTCGTTGTAGATCAGGTACGCGGCGAGGAAGAGCATCGTCAGCGGCAGCCGCCCCAGCTCGCGCAGCGTCCGCGCCAGCTGGGTGAAGCCGGCGAACACCGAGCGGCTCCTGGCCGTCTCGACCGGCGGCCGGTCGCGCAGCGGACGGATCGCGAAGACCGCGAACACCGCCCACCACAGCCCGGCCGAGACGATGCTCCAGCGGGCGACGTCACCGGTGGACCAGCCCAGGCCGTCGCCCGCCAGCACCGCGACGACGTTGAACAGCAGCAGGAGCCCGCCGCCGAGGTACCCGATCGCCCAGCCGCGGCTGCTCACCGCGTCCCGTTCGTCGGGGTCGGCGAGCTGCGGCAGGTACGAGTAGTAGACGACCTGCGCCGAACCGAATAGCACGTTGGAGACCACGAGCAGGAGACCGCCGAGCAGGTAGCGGTCGCCGGTGACGAACAGCATCGCGAACGTCGCGGTCGCGCCGAACGCGGCGAGCCAGGCCAGCAGGCGCTTCTTGTGCCAGGACCGGTCGGCGTAGGCGCCGACGATCGGGAAGAACAGCACCTGGGCGACGACCGACACCGACAGCGCGTACGCGAAGAACGAGCCCGGCGCCACCGGGATGCCGAACGGGTGCAGATCCCCGCACACCTGTCCTTCCTCGGCGCAGCCCGCCGCCCGCTCCGCGACCGAGGTCAGGTACGGGCCGAGGAAGACCGTGATGACCGTGGTGTTGTACGCCGAGGCGGCCCAGTCGTAGAAGTACCAGCCGCGGCGTTCCTGCACGGTGGATCTTTCGACCGTGTCGGTGGTCACGATGCGCGTCCTGATCGTTCAGGCGGCCCAGTGGCCGCGGGCGGTGAGGACGGCGCGGAGAACGTCGATCCGGTCGGTCATGATGCCATCCACACCGAGATCGAGCAGCCGATGCATGGTGTCCGGGTCGTCGACGGTCCAGACGTGGACGTGCAGCCCGAGGCGGTGTGCGGCGGTGACGAAACGGGCGTCCATCACCCGGACGCCTTTGTGCCGGATCGGTACCTGGGCGGCACACACACCGGGCGCGAACCGGGGCCGGGCGCCGGTCAGCGACGCGACCTTCAGCCGGGCGACGTCCCGGGGGCCCAGGCTGGTGGCCACCGCCGGACCGAACGCGGCACGGATCCGGGCCAACCGGGCGTCGGAGAACGAACCGATACAGACCCGGTCGAGCGCGTCGTGTTTCCGGAGTGCGGTGATCAGCGGCTCGACGGTGTCATCGGCTTTCACGTCGATGTTGATCCGCAGTTCCGGCCAGGTGTCGAGCAGCTCGTCGAAGAGCGGGACGCGTTCGGTGCCACCGATCCGCGCCGCGCGGACCTCGCTCAGCGGCAGCGCGGAGATCCGGCCGGTCCGGTCGGTGACCCGGTCGAGCGTCCGGTCGTGGAACGCCACCAGCGCGCCGTCGGCGGTGGCGTGGACGTCGGTCTCCACATACCGGTAGCCGGCGTCCACCGCGCGGGCGAACGCGGTCATCGTGTTCTCGTACCCCTCGGCGGCACCGCCGCGGTGGGCGAACGCGAGCGGTCGGGGAGCGTCCAGGAACGGGGGCGGCACGCGGTCCAGTATCACCGTCGGTGCTGCCCCGGTCTCACCGGCGGTACGCCGGTACTCGGCCCGGCGCAGGTCGCGTCGGGGAACCGACGATGCGGATCCGTCGGCTTCTCCGGCCCCGATAAGGTGACCGGCGAAAGGGGGAGCCTCATGCGCGTGCTGGGTATCGACTTCGGCACGTCGAACACCGTGGCGATGCTCCGCACACCCGACGGTCGGGTTCGGCCACTGTTGTTCGACGGTTCACCGTTGCTGCCGTCTGCGGTGTATCTCGGGACGGACGGCAGGATGGTGGTGGGCCGAGACGCCGAGCGGAACGCGCGGGTCGACCCCTCGCGGTTCGAACCGAACCCGAAACGACGTGTCGACGACGGAACGATCTTCCTCGGCGATCGCGAGCTTCCGGTGACCGACGTGTTCGCGACCGTGCTCGGCACCGTCGCGACCGAGGCCCGCAGGCAGATCGGCTCGCTCCCGGACGAGGTGCGGATGACGCACCCCGCGCGGTGGGCCGAGCGGCGCCGCAACGCGCTCATCGAGGGTGCGGTGCGGGCCGGGTTACCCCGTCCCAAGCTGATCGCCGAGCCGGTCGCCGCGGCGTCGTACTTCACCGCCGAGCTGCAGACCTCGGTTCCGGTCGGACGCTCGCTGGCGATCTACGACCTCGGTGGCGGAACGTTCGACGCGACGGTCGTGCGGCGTACCGCGGCCGGCTTCGAGGTGCTCGCCGAGGGCGGCCTGCCCGACGTCGGCGGCGTCGACTTCGACCACGCGGTGATCGAGCACCTCGGCCACGTCTACTCGCGCACCAACGGTGACTTCTGGCAGCGCCTGCAGAACCCGCTGGACGCCACCGACCGCCGGAACCGGCGGATGCTCTGGGAGGACGTCCGCGGGGCCAAGGAGATGCTCTCCCGGACGACCAGCGCCGACATCCACCTCCCGGCGATGGAGATCGACGCGCACCTCACGCGCGACGAGCTGGAGCGGCTGATCCGCCCCTACCTGGAGCGGACCGTCAACTGCCTGACGACGACGATCACCGAGGCGCACCTGACGCCCCGCGACCTCGTCGGCATCTTCCTGGTCGGCGGGTCGAGCCGGATCCCGCTGGCCGCGCACCTCATCCACAGCCAGCTGCAGGTGGCGCCGACCGCGCTGGAGCAGCCGGAAACCGTCGTCGCCGAGGGCAGCCTCCGGGTGGGGACGCTCCCCGGCGAGGACAGCGCCCGCACCACCGGTCGCCCGGTGTCGGCTCCGGTGCCCCCGCGGTCCGGTCCGCCGATGCGTCCGGCCACCGGTCCGCAGGTGTCCGGCGCCGGTGCCGGCCGCCCGGTCGCCGCGCCGACGCGCCCGGTGAGCGGCCCGCCGCCGCACGTGCAGCGGCCGCCGTCCGGCCCGCCGGCCAGCCCGGCCGGACCGATGCGGACGCCGATGCCGCCGCGGGTGGCCAACCCGGTACCGCCGCGCCCGGCCGCACCGGTGCCGCCGAAGCCGGTTCCGGCGCAGAAGAAGAGCTGGTATCAGGAGCCCGCGGTCGTGGTGACGCTGATCGTCGCGCTGGTGCTGCTGCTCGGCTTCTTCATCGTCCTGTGCCTGGCGATCGGCAGCTCCGCCGAGGACGATCCGTCGACCGGCAGCACGTACGGCCTGGGGACCACGACGGCACTGGAGTGACTTCAGACGACGAAGGGCCCCGGAAACGGGGCCCTTCGTCGTTGCGTCAGGGCCGCGGGCAGAGGCAGAACGGGTGGCCCGCCGGGTCGAGGAGGACCCGCCACTTCTCCGCGCCGGGCTGGAACTCCGGCGTGGTGGCGCCCAGCGTGTGGCACCGCGCCTCGGCGGCGTCCACGTCGTCGACGTAGAGATCCAGGTGGAAGCGCTTGGAGGAGTCGCTGTCCGGCCAGGCCGGTGCGCGGTACTTCTCGACCAAACCGAACCCGATCGGCGCGACGCCGTCCACACCGGAGCTGATCATCGCGTACTCGTCCTGCCGGTGGACGACCGGCCAGCCGAGGACCGCGCCGTAGAAGTCGGCGAGCGCGCCCGGGTCGGGGGAGTCGAGGCTGACCATGGCCAGCGTTGCCGTGTCGGACATGAGGAACAGGCCTTCCGTCGTCGGTGAACTACCGGACGGAGGTCAGCCTGCTGCCCGTACCTGCCATCTTCTGTCAGGTACGGGCGGGCACCTCAGCCGGCTCAGGCGGGCGGACCCCAGAGCCGGGCGAGGTTCCGCACGGCCGGGTCCTCGCTGGCGACGAGATCCTGGTAGGCGGCGTCGGTCGGGTCGCCGACCAGCGGTGGTTCGCCGAGCGCCGCCCGGAGATCCTCCGCACCGCCCTCCGGCGTCGCCGGGACGCTGTCGCCGGTCACCGGCACGTCGGCAGGCGCACCGTCGTCGCCCAGCAAGCCGGTGTCGACCCACGGCGGGCCACCCGCGGGTTCCGGGACCTCGACGCTCGCCAGGTCGGGCAGGTCGAGCCAGCCGCCGTCGCCACCCTCGCCGGACGGCAGGTCGGGGTCGGCGCCCAGACCGACCGGCTCGTCGTCCCCGACGCCCGGGACCGTTTCCGGATCCGCGTCCGGGCTCTCACCGGCATCGGCCGGAGCCGGCTCGGCGGGCAGGTCCTCCTCGGAGGTGTACTCCGCGTCGAAGTCCACCGCGTCCGACCCGATCGGGTGCTCGTCGTCGGCGGGCCACCCGGCGTCCTCGCCGTCCAGATCGACGGTGTCGTCCTCCCAGGAGCCCCCGGCGTCTCCCACCCCGAGCGGCTCCTCCGAGCCGTCGGAGAAGCTCTCGTCGGCCGCGCCGTCGTCGGGCAGGTCCTCGGGGAAGTCGTCGCCTACGTGGCCGTCCATGAGCCCCTCACGCCTTTCCGGCAGCGGGCTGCGGCGCCCCGGAGGCGCTCGCCGGCACGGTGATCTTCGTCGCGGCCTTGGCCTTGCCCAGCACCTCGTCGAGCGCCTTGATCCGGGCCCGGATCCCGTCCCGGTCGCTCTGCAGCGCGGTCCGCTTCTTGGCCCGGTTGGCCTTGTCGTCGGCGAGCGCCTTGTCGATCTCGGCGATCTGCGCGTCCAGTTGCTCGACCCGGCGCTCGACCGCCTCGTCCAGCGCGACGGTGAGCGCGTACTGCAGGTCCGTGAACCGGTGCGAGATCTCCTCGGCGATCGACGCCCTGGCCTCGTTCAGCACCTCCCGCAGCCACATCTTGGCCTGCTGCCGGTCGTTGCCGACCCGGCGGCGGTAGAGCATGAACGCGCCGGCCGCCAGGCCGACGCCGAGACCGATCACCGGAACCGCGAAGCCGGCGGCGGTACCGGCCAGCAGCGCGCCCGCGCCGGTGAAGCTCAGGTTACCCAGCAGCGACGCGGTACCGACCGCACCGGTGATGACCAGCGCCTGGTCACCGCCTCCGCCGTCCCGCTGCGGGCGGGCCGACGCGACCGCGCGCAGCCGGGCGTTGAGGCGCGCCAGGATCTGCGAGAGCTCGGCGTCCGAGAAGACCTCGCGCAGGATCTGGACGCCGATCTGCCGGAAACGGCGCTCCATCTCGGCCGAGATCCGCAGCGCGATCGCCTGCAGCGCCTGGTCGACATCGGTCGGCAGCCGCTTGATCCGCTCGCCGTTGGCCTTCTCGACGATCGTCAGGTAGTGGTCCTGCGCCTTGCTGATCTCGCTGCGCAGCAGGGCGGTCGCGTCGGTGCGGGCCCGCTGGACCTCGGTGTTGAGCGACAGCGTCCAGGTGCGAGCGTCCTTGCGCTTGCGCTGGACGAACTCGGACCGCTCGGTCTTGAGCTTCTCAGCCGCGCCCGGGTCCGGGTCGACCGCCCGCATCCGCTCGCCGATCTGGGTGTCCAGGCCGACCAGCTCCGAGCGCACGGTGCGCAGCATGTTCGCCTGCACGAGCACGCCGTTGCGGACCGCGACCTGCCGCTGGAGCGCG
Source organism: Cryptosporangium aurantiacum (assembly GCF_900143005.1). Taxonomy (NCBI): domain Bacteria; kingdom Bacillati; phylum Actinomycetota; class Actinomycetes; order Cryptosporangiales; family Cryptosporangiaceae; genus Cryptosporangium; species Cryptosporangium aurantiacum. The sequence goes on along the minus strand of NZ_FRCS01000013.1, from coordinate 160,630 downwards.
TTGCGCAGCTCGGCGACGCGCGACTCCTTGCGTACCTCGTCGGCGGCCTCCGGAACCGGCATCTGGTCGGCCAGTTCGGCCAGCCGCGCCGAGACCGGGAAGAACGCGGCCTGGGCGAACCGGGGGGCGTGCGTGTGCAGCAGCGCCTTGTCGTCGTCCAGGACCGTCCGCCAGCCGGGGAACGCGTCGGTCTTCGTCAGCGCGAACATCACCAGGTTGACCCGCTTGCTGGCCTCCAGCAGGAAGTCCAGCTCCGGCTTGGAGAACGGCGAGGACGCGTCGACGACGAACAGCAGCGCGGTGGCCTTGGCGACGGCGTCCAGCGCGATCTCGGCGTGGGTGGAGTCCAGGCCGCCGACGCCCGGGGTGTCGATCAGCGTGATGTGCTTGAGCAGCGGCGCGGTGTGGAACACCTGGATCCGGCGGGGCGGACGCTGCCCGTCGGGCATCGCGCCGAGCACCGTGCCCCAGTCCCGCAGCGCGTCCAGCGCGAGCGGGTGTGGCCCGGCGTCGCCCGGCACGTGCGCGACCGCCCGCGGCGGCTCGCCCGCGGAGAACTCCAGGTACGCGCTGGTCGCCACGGCGGCGTCGACCGGGGACAGGTTCGGCGCCGCCAGCAGCGCGTTGATCAGCGAGCTCTTGCCCCGCTTGGTCTCGCCGACGACGACCACGGTCGGGTGACCGACGTCCGCGCGGCGGATCTGGTCGATGTCGGCGGCCAGGTCCGGGTCGAGGCGCCGGAGGTGGCCGAGCCCGGTGTCGACCGCGCCCCGGATCTGCTCCTCGACCGCGCGGAGCGCGGCGGCCTGGTCGGGCTTGGCTGCGGGGGTCGCGGCCGGTGCGCCGCCTGCGGGGGCGGTCATCGGACGTCCGCCTGGTAGACGGTGACCACCGGCGCGCGGACCACCTGGCCGCGGTCGGTGTAACCGGAGATCTCGACCGCGGCGATCGTCCCGGACAGCGAGCGATCGTTGGTCGGCGTGGTACCGCCGGCCTCGTGCCGCGCGGTGTCGAACGGCTCGCCGGCCGGCCGGTCCTCGACCACCCCGACCTCGTTGAGCGCCCAGGCCAGCCGGTCGGCGATCGCCTTGCTGGTCGCCCGGTCGCGGACGTAGATGCAGGTCTCGACGAGCGTCTTGCGCTCCCGGGTGACGCGGCCCGTCTCCGGTGCCTGGACGTCGGTGAGGACGGCGTGTGCCCCGGTCGCCGATCCCACGGAGTGTACGGACGAGAGCGGCTGACCGATCCCGACACCGGCACCGCTGCCGGGCGCACCCGGCACCCCGCTCACCGGACGACCGGCTGCGGTCTCCCCGTCGGTGCGCGGCACGAACAGCGCGACGCCGCCGACGATCGCGCCGGTGAACAGCGCGCCGAGGAACCCGACCACCGCGGTCAGCACGGAGAAGCCGCTGCAGTCGCCGTCGTCGGTGAGCGTGAACGCCTCGTTGATGCCGGGAAGCGTGCCCTCGTTGGTGTTGTCCGGCTGCGGCGAGACGTCGTTGTTCGGCCCACCCTGGCCGCCCGGCTCGTCGGGCGACGCGCCTTCGGCGGTGGGTGCCTCGGCCGGTCCGGCCGGCCCACCGGGGCCGTCCGACGGCGCGGTCGTCGGTGCGGTCGACACGTTGGACGCGGGGGCGGGCGCGACGTCGTCGCACCCCGGTCCGCCAGCGACAAAACCGGTGACCAGGCCGGTCAGCACAGCCAGGACAAGGGTCAGCCCGGCCACGATGAGCCGGACGAAGCTGGTCGGCATGGTGGGGGTACTCCGTTCGGCAAATTCGAAGGGGGTCGAGTCAGGAGGCGGTAGCGCGGACCCGCTGCGAGAGCAGGTAGAACCCGCGGTGGGCGACGTGGGCGATGCGGGCCTGGGCAGGGCTGGCGCTGGCCACCGCGAACGTCCGCCACCGGGTGGCGGCCTCCAGCGCGGCCTGGGCGAGCTGCGGGTTCGGCGCGCCGGCCAGCTGCAGGATCCAGCCGGGGTCGTCGGAGAGGGCGAGCCGGGTCAGCTCGGACTCCATGCCCGTGGGCAGCTCGACCGCGCCGGTGGTGACCTGCTGGGCCACCTCGAGCAGCCGCAGCTGGTGGTACTCGGGCTGCTGGAGGAGCCGCTCGACGGCGTCCCGGAGCAGTTCCCGGTCGGCGGGGCGTTCGGCGCGCGCGGCGACCTGCTCCAGCGTGGTCAGCGCCCAGCCGGCCTTGATCGCGTCGGTGCGCCAGCGGAACGCCTGGTCGAGCGTCTGCCGGACGCGGGGGAAGCCGGACGCCCGGTAGAGCCGGCGGATCAGCTCGCCGGTCGCCAGCGTGGGGTCGGCCGCGAGCGAGGCGACCGCGAACTGGATGCCGTAGAGGTCGAGCAGGCGCAGGAGGCGCTCGCGCTGCTCGGCCGGGATCTCGCACTCGCGGGTGGTGAACAGGTCGACCGAGGCCATCAGCACCGCCCGGTCGACCGCGGGCAGCGCCGCCAGCGCACGCAGGCTCTCGCAGTCCGCCGCGGTCAGCCGGCCGGCCTCGGTGGTCTCGGCGAGCAGCCCGACCACCGGGACGACGTCCGCGACCTGCCGGCGCAGCGCCTGGGCCTGGGTCTCGGCGAGCGGACCGGCCACCGGCCAGGGGTCACCGCCGCCGCCGAGCTTGTCCACCTTGTTGAACAGGCCGAGGGAGTTGATCGGGTTGGACGAGAGCCGGGCGGAGATCGAGCGGAAGGCTTCCAGCGCTTCCAGGTCGTCCTCGCGCACCGACTGGGTGAAGACGTAGATGATCGCCTCGGCGCCGGACAGCGCGCTCTGCGAATCCTGGTCGAGATCGTCGTCGACCGGGTTGTCGTTGAACAGGAACCGCCTGGTTCCGTCGCTGACCTGGGAGTTGGTGGAGCTCAGACCGGGGGTGTCGACGACCGTCAGGTCACGCAGCCGGTCGCTGGCCAGGGTGACGTCCACGTAGGACACCTCCTGGCGCGGGATCCCCAGGCGCTGCGGGATCATGCCCGACTCGTCCAGCGGCAGGCTGACCCGCAGTCCGTCCCGGCGGACGACGTCGACCCGGTCGGCGGGCCCGTACCGGAACTGCGTCACGAGCCGCGTGCACTCGCCCACCTCGGTGGGTGCGACCCGGCGTCCGATCAACGCGTTCACCAGCGTCGACTTACCGGCCTTGAGCCGTCCGGCGATCGCCACCCGCAGCGGCTCGCCGAGCCGCCGGGACAAATCGGCGACCGCTACGCCGGTGCCACCGCCGAGCCGGGGACCGACCTCCCGGCAAAGTCCGGCGACGCGCTGGCTCAGCGGACCTGGCCCCACTGTGTTCTCCCTCTCGTGCAATCTCGTTCGTGCGATTCACCGCGCCTGACTAGGCCTCTCTGATCATGCCGGTGCCGGGCCCGCAGTGATCACTGCGGGCCCGGCAGCGGGGTGGATCAGGCGCTCGCCAGGTCCGGCGCACCCGTACCGGCAGTCTCGGTGCCGGACGGAGCGGTGGTCTCGGTGTCCCACTGACCGTCACCGTCCGAGTCGGTGTAGGCCACGTCGGCCGTGCCGTCGGCGTTCGTGTCGACGTAGGCCACGTCGGCGACACCGTCGTTGTTCGTGTCCGCCACTGCGGTGTCGATGATGCCGTCACCGTCGGTGTCGGCGGCCGCGTAGTCGGCGTCACTGTCGCCGTCCGCGTCGTACGCCACCGCGTCGACCCGGCCGTCGTTGTTGGTGTCCACACCCACCGCGTCGGCGTCGTTGTCGCCGTCGGTGTCGACCAGGACGGTGTCGTACGCGCCGTCGTTGTTCGTGTCGACGACCTCGTACGCGGTGCCGTCGCTGTTCGTCACCAGGTAGCCGTCGGCGCTGCCGTCACCGTCGTAGTCGACCTGCTCCGCACCGTCCGGGGTGCCGCCGTCGTAGCTGGCGTCGTCGACGTCGCTCATCGGGAAAATCCTCCTGTAGTGGTTGCGTTCAGGGTGCTCCCGGAACCCTCGTGCGCCGGGGGCTGTGTCGGGGGTTTGACTGTGCACGATTCGTAGCACTGACCCTAGGCATATCCTGCCGCCGCACCATCCCTACTTCGTGCCAGTCCAGCGGGCCTCGCAGGAGGGGACGGATGGGGGGAAACGACGCAGCAGTGCGGGAGGAAAAGCGGTGGTCGACGCCGACGGGGGAACGCCGGCGGGCCGAGACGGGCTCGGTGTCCTACTGACACACCCGGGGCTGGTGGTGCTCGCGGGTGGGCCGGGAGTCGGCCGCACTACTACTCTCCGTGTGCTTGCGGACGAGTTCCGTGGTCCTGTGTTCCACGGCGGTGGTTTGGCTACGTTGCGTCACCTGCCGGGAATGGCGTTGGCGCGCGCGGTGCGCGCCCGCCTGCCCGACCGGGATGCTCCGCTGGCCGCGGAGGCGGTCCGGGCCCGGGTCGGGGAAGGCCTGCTGGTGGTCGACGACGTGCACCACGCTGACCCGCTGTCACTGGCCGTGCTCCCACTGCTTGCGGACGTCTGCCGGGTGCTGGTCGCTATTCGGACGCCGGGCGGCCTGCCATCGGGGGCGGAGGAAGCGTTGCGGGCGGCCGCCACCCGCTGGACCGTGCTGACCGGACTCCCCGCCGTCGAGGCGCGTGCGCTGGCTCGCCAGTCGGCGCCCACACTGGACGATCGCGCTCTGGACGCCGTCCTCGCCCGCGCCGGGGGGAACCCGCTCGCGGTCCGGGTGCTCGCCGGCCGGGCGGCCCAGGGCGGGATGCCGACCGCCGAACCGGGCGCCGTCGACGAGGACACCGCCACTGGCGCGCTCGACCGGGCCGTGGCCGCCGCGGTCGCCGACCTGCCCCGCCCCGCCCGGACCGCGCTCGCCGCGCTGGGACTGCTCGGCCGGCCGGCGTCACCGGTGCTGCTCGGGCCCGGCGTCCCGGAACTGGCCGACGCGGGCTGGGTCACGGTGGACGGCGACGTGGTCACGCCGAGCCCGCGCTACCTCGCCGAGGTCGCCGCAGCCGTCCTTCCGGACTCCGAGCGCACCGGCCTGCACCGCAGGCTGGCGGATCTGCTCGGTGGCCTGGAGTCCGCCCGGCACAGCGCGGCGGGCGGCGACGCGGCGGCGGCCTACCGCACGGCGCTCGGCGCGGTCCGCTCCGCGACCACGGTCGGCGACCGCGCGGCGGCGCTGCTGCTCGCGGTCGACGCCGCGGTGAGCGCCGGTGAGGTGCCCACCGGTCCGGACGGCAGCCGCCCGCGGTCGCTGATCGCACTCCGGCTGGAGGCCGCCGAAGCCGCACTCGCGGTCGGCGACACCGCGGGGTGTCGCCGGGTGCTGCCCGGCGACGAGCCGATGGCGCCGGGTGACCGGGTGCGCACCGCGGTACTGCGCGCGGAGGCGTTACTGCAGGCCGGTGCGGTGGCGGACGCGCTCGACGCGGTGTCGGCGGTGCCCGCGGACGGGGTCCACGAGACGCTGCGGGCCGAGCACACCCGGGTGACGCTGCTCGCCGCGCTGGGCGCCGACGCGGCCGGAGCACCGGCGCGGGCCGCCGCCGTTCCGCCGGGCCTGGCCGAAAGCCCGGCGGTTCGGGTCGCGCTGGCGGCACTCGGTGCCCGGGATCGTCGCGACGGCTGGGTCGACGAGCTCTCGGCCGCCGCGACCGCCGCGCTCGCCGACGGCCGCCCGGTCGACGCCTGGTGGAGCGGGTGGCTGCTCACCGAGCACCTGCTGGCCGACGGGCGGATCGCGGAGGCGAACGCGGTGGCGGACCAGTACCGGGCCGCGTGCGCCGGGCAGCTCGCCTACAGCTGGGAGACCCGGTTCGCGGCCGCCGAACTCTGGTGCGGTGCGCTGCTCGGCCTCGACCTCGACACGGTCGTCCGGGGTGCGGTCGACCTGCTCGACCGCACGCTGCCTGGTCCGGCCCGCAGTTACGCGCTCGCCGCCGCGTCGCTGGCGCTGGCCGACACCGGCGCGCTGGCGCCGGCCAGGACGCGGCTGGATCGGGACCCGGCCGGCCGGATCGACGCCGCGCGTGGCCTGGGGCCGGAGGTCGTGCGCTGGGTCGACCACGAGGTCGCCTGGCTCGACGGCCAGCCCGACCGGGCGCTGGACACGGTCGGCGGTGGTTCGCTCGCGGGTGGGCTGCGCGCGGTGACCGCCCAGTGGGCGCGGCACGACCTGGGTGACCCCGAGCCGGGGGAGGGCGCCCGCCATCGGCTGCTGCCGGTTCGGGCGACGCTGTCCGCGTGGGCGGGCGTGGAGGGGAGTACGCCGCCCGCCACCGCGTTCGAGGCCGCCGCGGCGCTCTGGCAGGGCAGCGCTCTGCGGGAGCAGATCCGCTGCCTGCTCGCCGCCGGTCTGTCCACCCCGGACGCCGACCGCGCGGTGCCGCCGCTGCTGGCGGCCGAGAAGTACGCCGAGCACGCCGGGCTGACCGTGCTGCTGGGCCGGGTCCACCGGGCGCTGCGCCGGTTCGCGGTACGCCGCGCGACGATCGACCGCAGCCGCACCAGCACGCTGACCGCCCGGGAGCGCGAGGTGCTGGCGCTGGTCGCGGCCGGGGAACCGACCCGGCGGATCGCGGGCCAGCTCGGGATCTCCCGGGAGACCGTCGAGACGCACGTCCGGGCGGGGATGCGCAAGCTCGGCGCCCGGACCCGGACCGAGGCGGCGACGCTGGTCTTGGCGGGTAGCTCATCCCTGGCAGGCGCAGAGTGAGTCGGCCGCTGTACGTGCTGCGGACGGCCGCGGACCTCGCGCTGGTGGTGCGCCGGCTGGCGTCCGAGGGTTGGGCGGTCCGGACCGGGCTGGCCGTGCCGGACGAACCCTGGGACCTCACCGCGTCCCGGACCGTCGTCACCGGCCCGGTCGCCGACGACGAAGCGGTGGCCGGTGCGGTGCTGGCGGCGGCCCGCGGAGCGGGCGTCGTGGCGGTGGCCGACGTGGAGAGCCCGGCCGGGCAGGCGTTGCTCGCCGACCTCGCGCGGATCGGGCCGGTCCGCCGCGCGCCGCAGACCGGCGAGTCCGACGGTGCCGCCCGCGTCGTTCCGGAGGCCGACAGCAACGGGGACGGGTTGCCGCTCACCGCCGAGCAGCGGGCTCTGCTCGACCGGCTCGCGGCCGGTGACTCGATCGCGGCCGCGGCCGCCGCGGAGTTCCTGTCACTCCGGACCGCGAACCGCCGCATCGCCGCCGCCCGCGAAGCGCTAGGCGTCCGCACCACCCGCCAGGCCGTCATCGAGTACGTGAAGGCGGCCCGCCCAGAACGCCGCTGACGGAGCGCGGCCCTGGGCGGGCTCCAGGTCCGTGCTGAGGGTTTAAACACAGGCTCGGTCTCGGAAATCGGTGACGGCGCGGAGGGACTCGGCGTCGAGGAGCGTGGTGACCTCCTCGGGCACGCCGGTCGCGAGCGTCACCGTCGCCCGCAGCCGCACCTCGTCCGCGCGGGCCCGCTGCGCCTCCAGGCAGTCCGACGGCGCCCAGCGCAGCGTCGTCACCGCCGTGAGGCCGTCGGCGGCGAACCGCACCGGCAGCGGCGCGGCGACCACGACCAGGCCGGGCGTTTCGCTGCGGACCGCGCCGATCTCCTGCGGGCTCGCGCCGTGCAGGCGGAACCGCACCGGCTGGAGCAGTCCTCGTCGGACGATCGTCGGCGCACCCGCGGCCTGGGTGCTGACCCAGCGGTCGAAGTCCGCGTCGGCGCAGGTCCGCCGGGCCGCGGCGAGCAGCAGGCCGGCGTCGTCCGCGAGCCGCACCGGATGGGTCCGCGCGCCGCGGTGCGGTGTCTCCACGGTCGCGACGAGCGTGCCGGGCACGGTCTGCGGCCCGCCCCCCGCGCAGCCACCGGAGACCGCGAGCGTGAGCCGGACGTCCGCCCCCGGAGCGATCGCTACCGCCTCGCCGACGAGCCGCGACCGGAACCGGTCGTCGTCCAGCTGAGCCGCCCGGATCGTCACCGGGTGCGCGCCCAGGTTCGTCAGCACGACCGCCGCCGTCAGAGTCTCCCGCCCGCCGCCGGGCGTGCCCTCGACCACCCGCGCGGTCAGCTCCACCGCGTCCCGCCGTTCCAGTTCGTCCAGCCGGGCCTCGTACCCGTGAGTGAACACCGCACCCAGGACCACCCCGACGACCAGCGCGACTACCCGGCCCCGCGGCATCCGTGCCCAGCGGCCGAGCGGACGGGGGCGACCGTCCCGCACCATGTACCGAGGGTAGAACCGGTGAAGGAGGCCAAGGGTGCGGTTCGAGCAGTGGGATCCGGCGGTCTACATCCGGCGCCGGCCGGAGCGCGCCAGGCCGTTCGTCGAGCTGGTCGCCCGGATCGGTGCGGCACCCGACGACGTCCGGTCGGTGGTCGACGCCGGCTGCGGACCGGGATACCTGACCGCGACGCTCGCCGAGCGGTACCCGGAGGCGCAGGTCGTCGGGTTCGACTCGTCCGCCGCGATGATCACCGAGGCGCAGCCGCTGGCCCGCGCCGGGCTCCGGTTCGCGCTCGCCGACGTGAGCGAGTGGACACCGACACCGGACGTCGACGTGCTGGTCAGCAACGCGGTGCTGCACTGGATCGAGGATCATCCCGCGCTGCTGCGCCGCTGGGCCGACGCGCTCGCGCCGGGCGCCTGGCTGGCCGTCCAGGTGCCGGGCAACCAGCACGCCCCGTCGCACGCGGCGGTGCGGGAGCTCATCGAGGCACCGTCCTGGCGGAACCGGCTGGCCGGGACGAGCGAGTCCGGCCCGGTGCTCGAGCCGGTGGGTTACGCCGCGCTGCTCAGCGACGCCGGTTTCCGGGTCGACGCCTGGGAGACCACGTACCTGCACGAGCTGCCGGACGACGCTCCGGGCAGGCACCCCGTCCTCGGCTGGCTGGAGGGCACCACGCTCCGGCCGGTGATCGCCGCGCTGAGCCCGGACGAGTACGCGGAGTTCACCGCGGACCTCACCGCCCGGCTGACCGCCGCGTACCCGGTCGCCGACGGCCGGGTCTGGTACCCGTTCCGCCGCCTCTTCGTCGTCGCACAGAAGGGCACGCCGTAGGGGCGCCGAGCCGGTTGCCGACCAGGGCGTCCGGAACCGCCCGTAGGCTGACCGCGTGGGCGTTCTCCGTAAGGTCGGCCTGGTCCTGCACCCGGCGCGCGACTCGCAGCAGGCGATCCGGACCATCCTCGACTGGGCCCGGGGCAAGGGCGTCGAGGTGCTCGGGCTCAAGGAGGAGGTCCAGCGCATCGACTGCGAGGCCGTCGCGGTCGAGACAGCGGAGCTGGCCGCCGCCTGCGACCTGGTGATCAGCCTCGGCGGCGACGGCACGATGCTGCGCGCGATGCGGATGATGCACGGCCACCGTGGTGCGATCCTGCCGGTCAACCTCGGTCGCCTCGGCTTCCTCGCGGAGGTCGACGTTCCCGACCTCGCGGCCGCGCTGGGCCAGATCGACGCCGGCGAGTACCGGGTCGAGCCACGCTCCGCGGTCGCCGGCTCGGTGCCGGCCTGGTCCGCCGGCCTTACCGACGGCGGCCTCACGGAGAGCGGCCCCACACAGCTTTTGGCGTTCAACGACATCGCGCTGGTCCGGACGCCCGGCCACGGGCTGGCCTCGGTCGAGCTGAGCGTCGGCGGGCAGCCGTTCCTGCGCTACGCCGCCGACGCCGTCGTGGTGGCGACCCCGACCGGCTCGACCGCGTACAGCTTCTCGGCGGGCGGCCCGATCATCTCGCCGACCGTCCGCGGTCTCGTCGTCACCCCGGCGGCGCCGCACTCGGCGTTCAACCGGTCGGTCGTCCTGGACTGCGCGGAGACCCTCGCGCTCTCGGTCGAGCCGGGCAGCGGCGCGCTCGCCGTCGAGGTGGACGGCGTCGTGGCCGGCACCGCCGAACCCGGGACGACGCTCGAGCTGCGCACCGACCCCGACGCCGCCCAGGTCGTCCGGCTCGGCGAAGCCACGTTCTACCAGCGGGTCCGCCGCAAGCTCGGGCTGGTGGACGGCGCGTCCTACCGCTGATTCGGTGTCGGCGCGCGAACTCCGGGCAGGTCGCGCGCCGAACAGTCGGGGCACTCGTTCTCACGGATCCTTCGGGACGGTCGGCGCACTGGGCGCCGACCGTTTCGCCGAAGGAGCCTCACCATTTCGATCAAAAAGTTGCTTTTCGTACTGTTTTCGGTCATTGGCGTCGCGGTCGCGGGGGCCGGGACGACAGCCGTGGCGGCCGAGCCGGAGCCCACGTTCTCGGGTTACCTGATCAACCAGGGCACCGGCGAGTGCGTCACGCGCATCGACACCACCTCGGGCCACCAGCGCAGGGCCCAGCGGCGAGTCTGCGTCTACGACCCGTCCCAGGTCTGGCACGAGTCCAGCACCGTGACGTCCCCGAAGGGCGGCGGCGAACCGTACTTCCGGCTGGTCGACCGCCGCGGCACGTGCCTGGGCGCCAGCGAGTACGGCACGGCCAACACCTACACGTGCACCGGCCTCGACACCCGCGACCCGCGTCTGGACTGGTCCAGGCAGCCGGTCGGCCCCGGCACGTACCGGCTGGTCAACCTGGCCAGCGGCAACGTGCTCGCGGTCGACCCGAGCCACCACGGCTACCTGCAGGTGGTCCCGGCGTCGGCGGGCGACCCCAACCAGGTTTGGCACCTGCTCGGCGAAGACGCGATCTAGACGGCGAAAGCCCCTGCACCAGGGAGCGGTGCAGGGGCTCTCGGTCCGAACCCCGGCCGAGCGGAGGGGACGCTGGCCGAGGTTGGTCTCGGTGGCCGACCGTGATCAGGCGCGGGCCGCAATCAAGGGTCGAACCGTGATCCGGATCGAACCGGGATCAGGGGCGGTAACCGCGGCTCGGGCGGACCAGGCGGATGAGCATCAGCAGGGTCTGCAGGACGGTGACCACCGCGAGGAGCGACCAGCCGACGGTCAGCACCCGCTCCTGGAGCCACAGCGGGGCGTTCAGCCAGCCGAACACGGTCAGACCGGCGAGCACCGCGATGATCGCGACGGCGGTGATGATCCGGCCGGGGCCGTTCGACGCGCCGCGCTCGGCGCGAGCCTGGTCCTCCCAGCCGTCCCGCTTGATGCCGGCCAGCACGTTCGACCAGGACGCGGTGGTGCAGGCCAGGCGGAACCAGAGGTAGAACTCGACCGGGACGAGGAGCGCCGCGGTCAAGACGTCACCCATCGTGCGGTTCGGCACCCGCCACGCGACCCGCGCGTTGAGCAGCGACGCGACCACCGTCGGCGTGAGCCACCACCAGGACCAGACGAACTGGTGCACCATCAGCGAGAACGTCAGCAGGAAGAGGAACATCAGCCGGGTGACGCCGTTCGAGAGCAGCGAGAGCTGCTGACGCCACAGCGTGGCGGTCCACTTGGAGAGCGCCGGCTTGGCGAGCAGCCGCGCCATCCCCTCGTCCCACTTGCGGCGCTGCGCCCAGAGCGAGCGGACCGTGAGCATCGCCCCCGCGTGTGCCCGCGCGGTGGGGGAGACCAGCGTCTCGTAGCGCATCGCCCGCAGGTCGCCGGTGAGCTGCATGTCCTCGACCTGCGCGGACGCGTCCCAGGGCCCCGGGGTGTTGTTGCGCTCGGTGACCCGGCGTAACGCGTCGGCGTTGAAGAGCGACGCCTGGCCGCCGAGGACGTACGTCGTCCGGTTCTTCTGCAGCGCGTCCATCGTCCAGCTGGCGAACTCGAGCCGCTGCAGGCGGATCAGCAGACGGGCCATCGGGGTCGATCCCAGGCGCTGATCGAACGTGTACCGGGCCATCACGCCCCCGGCCCGCGGGGTGTTGGCGAGCTCTTCCTCGAGCTGCTGGAGGCAGTCCGGCGCGAGCTGGGTGTCGGCGTCGATGCCGGCGATGAAGTCGTAGCCGGCCTGCCAGCGGCGCCAGGCCTGGTTCAGCGCGCCGACCTTGCGGTCGTGGTTGTCGACGGTCCGCATGACCGTCACCCCACGGTAGCGGCGGGCGATCTTCTCGGTGTCGTCGGTGCAGTTGTCGGCGATGACGACGATCCGGTCGGGCACCCGGGACTGGGTGAGCAGCGCGTCGAGCGTCTTCGCGATCGTCGCTTCCTCGTTGTGCGCCGGGATCAGCACCAGCATCCGGGCGGTACGGCTGCGCGGCGGGCGGTAGCGCACCTCGTGGACGAACCGGTCGACCGAGCGCTTCGCGTCGCCGAGCCGGGCGGCCATCCGGATCGCGAACGACTCGTCACTCAGGTCGTTGGTCGCGGATCCGTACGGCACCGGCCTGGGTGCGATGACGATTTCCTTAGTCGGCACGGAGTTCCCCTCTCCTTCGCGGTGCGCCGTAGCGCGTTGTCACAGGCACAGACCCGCGACCCGCGCCGGAGATACGCGGAGTGGCCTGGATCACTTCACGGACTCTCAGGAACCCGCAGCGCTACAGTGCGCGCCGTGACCGCTCCGCTTGCCGACCGTCGTCCGGTCTGGTCGCGCCGCGTACTGCTGGCCGCAACGATCCTGTTCGGGCTCGTGTTGTTCTGGGACTGGGCGGTCTGCCGCTGGTGGTCACCCGCGCTGCCCGGGCTCGCCGGATGCGTGATCTGGTTGCAGTGGGGCCGGGCGGGCCTGCTACGGCTGCTCGCCGTGCCGCTGCTCGTCGTAGCCGCGCTCTGGTTCGGCGTCTTCGCCGCATTCGACGCGTCCGACCCGCCGGGCGACGCCCCACAACTGGCGGCGGAGATCCCGCCGGACGACATCGAATCGGACCCGGTCGACCTGGTCGACGAAGCCGAAGCCGAAGCCGTGTACACGGCAGATGCGTACGCCGTCTCGGTGGCGGCACCACCGATCGGCGGCCGGGACCTCGACGCCGTCGGGGCGGGCACCGCGGTGCTCGCGCTGGTCGGGATCGGCCTCCGCGGAACCGGCCGATCGCTCCGGCGTCCGACCTGGGGCGTGCGCGAGGTCCTGCTCGTCGCCGTGGCCGCGCTGCTGGGCTGGGTGAGCACCTGGGCGTGGGGCGTGGAGGTGCGCGAGGGACCCACCGAGGTCGTCCGCGACGGCTCGTCGGCATCGTGGAGCAGCACGACCGACATCGAGGTGCTGCCGGCGTGGGGCGTGCCGTGGTGGGCCGGGATGATCGCGCTCGGACTCGCCGGGATCGCGCTCTGGCTGGCCCGCTGCGGGCCGCCGGGCGTCCGGCCGCGGTGGCTCGCCGGGACGACGCTCGGCTTGCTGGTGGCCGCGCTGGTCGCCGGTCGGGTGGGGTCGGGTCCGGCGTTCGGCACGCTCGCCGGTCCGCTGGCGGCGAGCGCGCTCATCGTCCTGGCGGGGGTGCTCGTGGCCAGTGCACCCGCGGCCACGGCCGTCCGCGCGCTCCGCCGCCGAACGCGCCACGACCGCTGACGCGGTCAGGGGCGCTAGACCGGTCAGGCCGGGTCGGCGAACAAGTAGTGCAGGTAGCGCTGCGGGTCGGCGAGGAAGCGCCTGGTCCACTCGACCGGCTGGGCCTCGTCGTAGCTGACCGGGCTGATCGTGCCGCTCGCCTCGATCTGCAGGATCCGGGCGCCGGGTGACGCCAGCAGCACCGGCGAGTGGGTCGCGATCAGGAACTGCGAGCCGGCCTCCACCAGATCGCGGATCCGGGTGAGCAGCGCGAGGCAGCCCTGCACGGACAGCGCGGCCTCCGGCTCGTCGAGCAGGTACAGCCCGCGCGGCCCGAACCGGTGCGCGGCCAGATCGAGGAACGACTCGCCGTGCGAACGCTCGTGCAGGCTCTGTCCGCCGTAGCCGTCGAACGATCCCAACCGCTCGATCTCGGTCGCGACGTTGTAGAACGACTCGGCCCGGAGAAAGAACCCGGTGCGCGGTTTCGACACTCCGCGGACCAGCTGCAGGTACTCGCCCAGCGAGGACTCGGTGGCCCTGGTCGCGAACCGGAAGTTCCGCGACCCGCCCTCGGGATTGAACCCGGCCGCCACCGCGATCGCCTCGACCAGCGTCGATTTCCCGCTGCCGTTGTCACCGACCAGGAACGTCACCGCGGGGTCCAGCTCGAGGCGCCCGGCGTCCCGGAGCGCGGCGACCACCGGCAGCGTGAACGGGTAGCGCGGCGGTCCCGGCGGTGCGTCGGCAAGCTCGACCCACCGGAGGAACCCGCCCCCGGACCTCGGACGACCGGCCATCACCACCCCCTCGCTCGCGACCGTACCGAGGCTCGGACGATCACCACTGCGGCGGCGGCGGATAGCCGGCGAACAGCGCCTTCACATCGGCCCGGTTCAGCACGATCAGCGCCCACACCCCGACCGGGATGCTCACCAGGAAGCAGCAGGACAGCGGCACCAGCGCCGCGATCGCCCCGACGATGCCGAACGTCCGGGACTTGCCTCGCAGCAGGACGATGCCCGCGGCCAGGATCACGGCGCCCAGCGGAAACGACAGCAGCGAGGCGGCGACCGCGGTCAGGTAGCCGGCTGCCTCCGCGTCCGACGAGATCGTCGAACCGTTCTGTCCCAGGCGAGCCACCCGGCTGCAGCACGCGAGCAGGCCGAGCAGTAAGTCGAGCCCACCGACGACGATGAGCCCGATGGCGACCTGGTGTACGGCGGTCCGCGCGGGCGAAGGGGGAAGGTCGGACATCGGGCGACCTTATCGAGCCCGTGAACCTTTCTCCGCGGCGATCCGTGGGTTCATCGTTCACTCGGCCGTTCGACTGAAGACCGCGCTGCCAACCCGCCCTACCTGCAATGCAATTCCCGCAGACGTACGGCGGAGCCGTGCTGCGTGCTTCGCGTCTACGTCAGTCGACCGATGTCTCCTCACGCTGAGTAGACGAGCGTAACCACCAGCGACGGAACCCTCACGGGCACCGTCTGTGAGGAAGGTGGAGCGCTGATGGCCATTTACACGACCTTGGACGCGACGCCGGCACCCGTTGCCGACGTGTTCCGTCTCCCCGCGGCCCTGTCCGAACCGACCGTCGCGTCGGCACTGGCCGAACCGATCGTCGCCAGCAAGAGTCTCGAGTTCTCCCCGATGGCTGTCGGCGCGATCATCGCGCTCGCCGGCCTCGACCTGGTCGGCAGCTACTGCGCGATGCGCTACATGGACAACGGTCACCAACTCTGGTGGTCGGCCGGCGCGATCGCGTTCCTCGGACTGTTCGCCGTCTACGCGGCGAGCCTGCAGTGGGCCGAGCTGGGCACGGTGACCCTCGGCTGGATCGTCTTCCTCCAGGTCGGCGTCCTGATCATGGACAAGATGGCCAACGGCGTCGTGGTGCCGGCGGGGAAGTGGGCGGCGATGGCCGCGATCTTCGCGCTGATGACCTACATGATCCTGGCGCCCAACGGTAAGTCCACCAAGTCCGCATCGATCGCCCCCTCCCCGAGCGCCGGCCCGTCCGGCGCCGTCGGCGGCACGGCGGTCATCGGTGAAAGGACGGCGAACCGATGACCGCCGTTGCCCTCCCGTCCGGTGACCGGCCCGTCCTGTACGACGCCGCTCACGGCTCCGCCCCGCTGGTCGACGCGATCATCCGGTACCGCGGGTGTGAGACCGGGGCGCTGCACGTCCCCGGTCACGCCGGCGGCCGTACGGTCGGACCCGGCCTGCGCAACCTCCTCGGCAGCACGTTTCTGGCGTCCGACGTCTGGCTGACCCCGGCCGACGCGACCACGGCCCGCCGCGAGGCCGAGGCGCTCGCCGCCAAGGCCTGGGGGTCCGACGAGGCGTTGTTCCTGCTGGACGGCTCGTCCGGCGGCAACCGCGCCGTGCACCTGGCACAGCAGCAGAACCCGGGTGCCGACCACGTCGTCGTCGCCCGCGACAGCCACACCTCCACGCTGGCCGGACTGGTGCTGTCCGGCGCGACGCCGCACTGGGTGACGCCGCGGCTGGACCAGGGCGGCTTCGGCATCAGCCTCGGCATCGACCCGATCTCGCTGGACCGCGCGCTCACCGACCTGGCCGCGACGGGACACCGCGCGAGCCTGGTGAGCATGGTCAGCCCCGGGTACGCCGGTGCCTGCTCGGACGTCCGGGCGCTCGCCGCGGTCGCGCACCGCCACGACGCGCCGCTCTTCGTCGACGAGGCCTGGGGTGCGCACCTGCCGTTCCACCCCGACCTGCCGGAGAACGCGATCTCCGCCGGGGCCGACGTCGCAGTGACCTCGGCCCACAAGATGCTGGCCGCACCGTCCGGTGCGGCGCTCATCCTGGTCCGTGGCGAGCGGATCGACGCCGGCCGGATCGGCCGCACGGTCCAGATGACGCAGACGACCAGTCCGCTGCTGCCGGTCCTGGCCAGCATCGACGAGGCCCGGCGCACGATGGTCAGCCGCGGCCGGATCCTGCTCGACCGGACGCTGGACCTGGTGGCCGACGCGCGGCGACGGCTCGCCGCGATCCCCGGCGTCCGGGTCGCCGAGGCCGAAGACCTCGGTGTCCCCCGGGAGCGGTTCGACCCGCTGCGGCTGGTCGTCAGCGTCCGCGGGCTCGGCCTGACCGGCCTCGCTCTCGAAAAACTGCTGCGGACGCCGGGCCCCGGGCTCGGTACCAGCGGGCTACTCCACCCCGCAGTGGCCGTCGAGGGCTCGGACGAGAGCAACCTGTTCGTCGCGATCACCACGTGTACCTCCCCGGACGTGGTGGACGCGCTGGTCACGGCCCTGCGGACGCTCTCCTGCCGTCCCCGTCGGCGGCTGCGCCCGGCCTGGGACGGTCAGCTGGTGGCGGCGCTGCTCGCCCCGCGCGAGCAGGTCTGCACACCGCGCGAGGCGCACTTCGCGGCGACCGAGAACATCCCGCTCGAGCGGGCCGTCGGACGCACCAGCGCCGAGCCGATCACCCCCTATCCGCCCGGAGTCCCGGCGGTCATGCCCGGAGAGCGGCTCGACCGCGACGCGGTCGCCGCCCTCGAGCGCGCGGTCTCCACCGGCATGCACATCCACGGCGCCGCCGATCCGACGCTCGCCACGGTCAGCGTGCTGCGCGACTGAGTTCTTTCGACCGACCCCTGCGGACGGCGCTCTTGAGCCCGACCCCTACGGAGGTGCCGAAGTGAGGATCGAGGTCGTCGCGGCGGACCGGAGAAATGTTGCCGGTCCGACCGTTCCCACCACCGAGCAACTGGCTTGGGCGGCGCGGGTCGCCTGGGCGAACGCCGACCGAGGCATCGGCCGGCTGCGCTGGCGCGGCCTGCACGTGCGGGACCTGCGGGGGGTGACCGACCCGGACGCAGTCGCCTCCGGGCTGGCCGAACACCTCCGGGTCGCCACCAGGGACGGACGGATCCGGTCGGTCGCCACCGTGCTGGACCCCGGCGTCGAGATCCTCAACGACCAGTTGGTCGGCTACGCCGGTTACCGGCAGGCCGACGGCACGATCCTCGGCGACCCCCGGCACATCGAACTCACGACGCTCGCGCTGCGGGCCGGATGGCCGGGCGGCCGTCCGGTCGACGGCGGACGGCTGCTCCCCGGGCCGTTCGACGTCCTGCCGCTGCTGCTGCGCGTGCACGAGGGACCGGTCATCGCATACGAGCTCTCACCCGAGCGGGTGCTGGAGGTGAACCTCGAGCACCCCGGGTACGCCTGGTTCGCCGAGCTGGGCCTGCGGTGGTACGCGGTGCCCGCGCTGTCGCGCCACCGGCTGCACTTCACCGACACGCTCGCGTACCCGGTGGCGTTCTCCGGCTTCTACGTCGCGTTCGAGATGGCCTGCCGTGAGCTGGCCGACCAGAACCGGTACAACGCGCTGCCGATGATCGCGCGGTGCCTGGGACGGGAGGGCAGCAGGCCGGAAGGCTTCGGACTCCAAGAGGCCGCGCGGGTCCTGCACCAGGCGATCCTGCACTCGTTCGGACGCGCGGGCATGGTGCCGCCGACCGCCTCGGCCCGGCTGGAGATCTACCACCGCTACCTCCCGCGGCGGAAACCCGGCCCCCGGCCGGTGTACCGCCCGATCGACGTCCCGCCGCCCGCCGGCGCGGTCGCGGTCACCGCGGACTCCGCGTACCACGGGCGCCGCCGCCTCGAAGCAGCGGTGTAGTCCGTCCCTCCGTTCTCCGGAAAGAGCATCGCCATGCGCCACTGGGTGTCTCATCTGCCGAGTTATCCACCGTCCGCGGCCGAAGGGTGGGGGCCGACGCTGACCGGTCCACTGTGCCCGGTCTGCGGTACCCCTGAGCACCGCACGAGCGACTCGATCGTGTTCGTGCCTGCGCAACCGCTGCGCCAGAGCGGGCCTTCGCGAGTACGTCAGTCGACCGATGTCTCCTGACCCGCGCTAGACGAGTCTTTCACCAGCGACGGAACCCGCCTCCGGGCCCGTCACGCCGGAAGGGTGGGGTTAACGATGGCCAAGCAACTGACCGCCGGGAACGCGGTCTCCGGCCGGTCCGGCGATCGGTCCGAGCCGCGCGACCCGCGGACGCGAGAGACGCCGACGCAGCGGTGGAACCGGAACTACCTCGAGATCCTGCACGAGGTCCGGGCCGCCCAGATCGGCACGCAGCTGCTCCTCGTTTTCCTGCTGACGCTCGCGTTCACTAGCCGCTTCGACGAGACGACGCGCTTCCAGCGCACGGTCTACGTGGTGAGCCTGGTTCTCGTCGCCGGTGCGACCTGCCTGTTGATCGCCCCCGCGCCGTTCCACCGGCTGGTGTTCCGCCGCCGGCTCGAGGCGCAGCTCGTCCGGGCGTCCAGCAAGTTCGCGTTCTGGGGCGTCACGCTGCTGATGCTGGCCTTCAACGGCGTACTGCTCTTCATTCTCGACGTCGTGATGGGCACCTCGTACGCGCTCTGGATTACCGCCGGGACGCTGCTCTGGTTCCTCACCTGGTGGTATCTCGCGCCGGGCTGGGCACGCGTGGGGCAGAGGCGGCGCCGCAAGGAGGCGACGATCGCCGCGCTCGAGGTCGCGAGCCAGAAGCTCCACAGCGAGCGGCTGGACGGTTCGGCGTCGGCCGGCGCGTCCCCCGCGCTGGGAACACGACCGGTCGCCGAGGCCGAGCGGTCGCTGCCTGGCCCCCACCCTCCGCAGCTGCGTCCCGGCCCGACGTGGCCCGCGCCCCGGCTGCCGATGATGCCGGCACCGCACCCTTCGCTGGCCACCTCCGACCAGCTCGGGTACCCGGGTGGCCAGCTCCCGGTGGTCGGCTTCGACCGCCCGTCGCCGCAGCCCGGTGCGGCGACGGGCCCGAACGGCTCGTACCCGGTGCCGCCGGACCCCGCCGGTGCGCCCGGGAGTGGCTGGACCGCCCGGAACGGCCGGAACGGCCAGGCCCCGGCCGCCGTCCCCGCCCCTGTCAGCGGCCCCGTCGGCGCCGTCGGCGGCCTCCGCTCCGGCACCGGCGTCCCCACCGGCGCGGCCGGCCGCAACGGTAGCGAGTTGCCGCCCGGCATCGGGTCGCCGACCGGCGGGTACGCGGCGGTGGACCCGCTGGGTCCGCTGGCCCTAGGCCCGGTCTCCGGTCCCGGCCCGCTCGGTGGTCCCGAGGCATACGGTTCGACGCCGCTCGGCGGCGCGCTCGGCGGCCCCGTTCCGCTCAGCGGCCCCGGAGAGTTCGGTGGCCCCGGGCCGCACGGACGGACCGGCCCGTACGCGACGCCGTTCGACGGCGCCGCCGCCCGCGGGCCGCAGGGCCCGGCGCCTGGTCGCCACCACGGGATCTCCCGCGCCGACCTGCCCGTCTACTCGACCGGTGACATCCCGCGCTACTCGACCGGCGACATTCCTCGCTACACGACCGGCGACGTGCCGCGGTTCTCGACCGGTGACGTGCCCCGCCTCCGCGCGGACGACGGGATGCAGAACGGCCGAGCCGGTGACGGCATGCAGCACGGCCGGGCCGAAGACGGCGTCACGCAGTTCGGCCTCGCTTTACCTCTCGGTCCCGCACCCACCGGGCTCCCCGCCGCCGGCGGGGAGCCCGCTCCCTCTCCGGCCGGCGCGGCCGGACCTGCCAGTGCCGGCCCCGCCCTGGCAGACCCCGCGCCGGCCGGGCCCTTCACCGCCGAGGGCCCGTCCGATCCCGCAGCCGACGCCGCCCGCGACGGCGTGATCGGGCGGGCGCGCGTCACCCCACCGCACGCGTCGCCGCCGCGACACGGCTACCCGACCCCCGAGGGGACATAGGGGGCGGTTCGGCCGGGCGCCCGCCGCGAGGCGGCCCCCCGGCTGAACCGGGTCCCCTCGGAGATGTCGAAGCGCCGCCGGAGCAACCCGCTCCGGCGGCGCTTCGGTGTCCGCGGTCCGCCCGAGTGCGCGTACGAGCGGTGTCAAATCGCGGTCGTGATAGCACCAACGATTTTCCACCGCTCGCGGGTCAGCGACAGCGGCTATGAGGAAGACTCGGCCCGACGTGCGGCTTCGCGAGCCAGGTCGATCCGCGAGCGTAGGTCGAGCTTGCTCAGGATGTGCGAGACGTGCGTGCTCACGGTGCGCGGCGACAGGAACAGCTGGGCCGCGATCTGCGGGTTCGACATCCCCTGCGTGACCAGCTCGGCGATCTTCGCCTCGGTGGGAGTGAGGCTGTCCCATCCGGACCGGACCTGGCGGTGCTTGACCCGCGGCGCCCGCCGGATCCCGTACTCCCGGAACCGATTTTGCAGCCGAGCGGCGTCCCATCTGGCATCCAGGGCCTGGTAGCCGTCGAGCGCGCGGCTGAACGCGGCGCGGGCTTCTGCGCGTTCCCCGAGCTCGGCGAATCGCGCGGCAGCGGCTTCCAGAGCAGCGGCACGAAAGAGCGGACGCCCGGCGACCAAGTACTGCTCGGCGGCCTGGAGCAGCAGTTGCGCGTCTCCGTCGTGCAGGCCCCGGCAGTACAGCGCGGTGCCGACCCGGTGCGGGTTCGCGGAGCGAGCCGCTGCTTCATTGGCCAGGCGGAGAACGTGCGCCGCGCCGTCCGGGTTGTTGCACTCCACCGCGAGACGGATGGCGTCCGGGAGAAGCCCTTCCATCTCGTCGAGCTCTTCGACCTCACCGGTGAGGCTGTCGAGGAGACTCGCAAGGGCCTCGTCCGGCCGGCCGGCCTGCTCGGAGCGGAGGGAACGCGCCAGCGCGGGCGCCGCGATGACCCGCAGGCCGAGCAGTTGCTCGTGCGCCTCGGAGATCGCGAGGTTGCGCAGGCCGGCCTCGCTCTCGCCGCGGTGGAAGTAGATGGCGGCCACCATCCCGCGGTGCTGGCAGGCGGACGCTTGATCCCGCGCCTCGTCGGGCACCGCGTTCAGGTCGGCCAGCGCGTCGTCCCACTGACCGTTCTCGAAGTACAGCTCGCAGAGCGCGGTGTAGGCCTGGGCCGTCCGGATCGCGCTGCCGACCCGGGCAGCCTCGTCGCGCACTTCCCTGAGTGCCTCCAGCGCTTCGGGGTACCGGTCCAGGTCGCCGAGCCAGATCGCCCGGTTGATCTGGACGAGGAGGCGGAGATCGGTCAACGAGAGGTCGTCGGCGGTCGCCGCGATGGCGTCGTCGTACAGCGAGAGACTCTCCGCGCTGCCGCCGCGAGTGACTTTCGCGATGGAGAGAAGGTGCAGTGCCCAGGCCAGCGCCCAGCGGTCGTTGCACTGGATCGCCAACGTCCGGGCCTGCTCAGCGGCCTTCTCCGCCAGCTGGACCTGGCCGACCATCCGGTGGACCCGTCCGACCGAGATCAGCAGCCGTGCCCGGTGCCGGGAGCTGAGCGAGGGGTCGGCCAACGCCTTCTGGAGCGCTTCGACAGCCTCCGGAGTTTCGCCGACCTGCATCTGCGCCTGACTGCGGATCCAGTGCAGTTCGACGAGAAGGTCCGGGTCGGTGACGCGGTCGAGTGCGGCGACGGCTACTTGCACCGCCTCCTCGGGAGCGTTGCCGAGGCGGAACAACGCGTTGGCCAGCATGGTGGACAACACGTCGTCCGCGGCGCGGGCGGGCCAGCCCGTGGTGGCGCGGCGGAGCAGGTCGGCCGCCGCCTGCGGCGCCTGCGCGACCAGGGCCGGACCGGCCTCGGCCAGCCAGTCCTGCACCCACGGCTCGAGCGGACCGAGGCGCGGGCCGGACGGATCGTCGGCCGAGAGCAACTGCCGGGCGACACGCTCGACCGGCGCGTGCGCCGCGGCAAGTGCGCGACCGGCGTCGCGGTGCAATGCGGAGCGGACCGACGCCGGTAGCTCCTCGTAGAGCGCTGTACGGATCAGCGGGTGCCGGAAGCCGAGGCCCTCGGGGGTGTCGGCGAGGACACCGGCGGCGATGGCCTCTTCCAGCGAGGGCAGCAGATCGGTGACGCTCTGCTTAAGCACGAGCGCGAGATCGTCGACGGCGAACCGGACCCCGAGCAGCGCCGCGGCCCGAAGTACGCCGCGGACCTTCTCGGAGAGGAACCCGAGACGGTCGGCGATCGCAGCGGTCAGCGTTCGCGGAGCCGAACCGGAGACGACGTCCACCGTGCCCGGCTCGGTCTCGGTGAGATAGGAGCCACGGCTCAGCGCGCCGATGAGCTCGGTGAGGTAGAGGGGGTTACCCGCCGCGCCGTCCGCGAGCCGGGTCAGCTCTGCCCCGGGCCTGGCGCCGGTCAGGCTGGTCAGCAGCGCGGTGACGTCGTCGTCGGCCAACGGGCCCAGCCGGACCAGCTCACCCGGTTCGACCGCTCGCCGCAGGGCCCGGAGGCTGTCGCCCTGCGGTGTCGGCCGGGCGAGACCGAGCAGGAACAGCGGCAGGGGGAGCGGGAGCTGCCGAGCGGCCTTGGCGAGCCGGCCCCAGAGCGCGACCGTGGTCGGGTCGGCCCATTGCAGATCGTCGATCACGAGCAATGTGGGCGACTGCTCGCAGAGCTGCTCGATGAGCGCGAACAGCTGCTCGGACGCCGCAGTGACCGCGTCGACCGCGGCGCCGGTGGAGAACTCGCCGCGCAACAGCTGGAGCGCCGCACGGCGGCGCTGATCGGTCGTGGACTCGCGGACCTCGAGCGCGTCGAGGAACGGCAACAGGGGCAGCGCCTGGCCGAGTTCATCGCCTGCGCCCCGGTAGACGGTGAAGCCGGCCTCGGCGGCCTGAAGGGACACCGTTCGCATCAATGTGGACTTGCCGATGCCGGGCTCGCCGTCGATGAGGACCGCGCGACCGTCGCCCTGAAGGCAGCCGGTGATCCACCGGTCGAACTTCGCGATCTCCAGGTCACGCCCGATCAACGAACCGGGGACCGGAGAGATCGTCACTTACTCAGGATAGGGCGCGGACGGAGAGTGAACAAGTGAGTCACGCACGGAAGCGCGTGAACAACTCATGTCGTTCGGTTCAACTCTACCCCATTCGGTACGCAACTCGTTGAAACGGTCCTGTCGGAAATGCATTCCCGAATTGCTCCGCCCGCCGCTCGAGGGGTGGCGCTCCGGGTGATCGGTCGGCGCCCGGCGGGGTTAAGTCGAACCTTTCATTTACCTTAAGAGGGTTGCCATTACGGTGAGCCGTGGAATGGTTACTCCCGTCCTCGGAATTGACCGAGAACACGACGCGTCGAAATCTTGCGAACCCCCTAGGGCACCCGAATCCATTTTCGGTTCCCCCTCAAGGAGAGATCATGCGTATCGGACGAATCGTCGCCACCGTATCTACGGCAATTGCTGTCGCTGCGGCCGCTTTGGTCGCCGGTGGTGGATCGGCCATTGCCTCCGCAATGCACCACGTCTGAGTTCCGTTTCTTCTCGCCTATTCCCCCTCGTTCCTGCGTTCCCGAGGAGTTGTGTCATGCAGCACGGCTGACCATTTCTGGTCCTTGACGATTCCTATCCCTGCGACGCTGAACCACCGCTGACCACGCCCTCCGTGCCGGACCGGCCCCTCGCGGCCCAGGTGCTGGGAGAAGGCGGTCAGCTCCCGCTCCCGGAACCCACCGGTGAGAGCGGGTACCGAACGGCCCGCACGGCCGTTCGCAGACGTCCCGTCTCGTCGGGCTACGGCCCCGCCGCTGATCAGCGGTTCGGTGGCCGGCCCGGCGAGGGCGGGGACGACACCGGTACTTCCGAACACCGACAGCTCTCCGCGCACCGGATGGTCATCCCATCGTCGCCTCGCCCCGGCGCGCGGACAAAAGGCCCCGGCCGACAGCCCGTCCTTCCCCGCAGGACGCGCGCTCGTCGACCGGGGTCTTTGGTGTTTCCGCAGTTTCTCGGGCGCGACCGCCCGTTGCGACACGATGCCGCCACGGCCAATTCTCCGGCGCTTTCCTGCGCCTCGCCTGCCCGGTGAGCCTTCGCCGTTCCGCGGCTTCTCACGCGCCTCTCAGCGGGATTCGCTGGCCCCCGATATACGCAGCGAAGCCGGCGATCAGAGAATCGTCAGCCGCAATTTCGCCCGCGGGCGCCCGGGCGCAGAGGGAGGCGCAGGCGGGCCGGCCGGACGCGAACACGTCACCGGTTCGGCTGATGTCGGGGGAGCCGTGCGGACAGCCGCGAACCCCTAACGAACGACTTTCTGTTACGATACGAGTCTCGTCCGTATTAAGCGCGCTTAAGTTTGGAGCCAGGTCGCAATTTTTGAGCGCAATTCAAAATGCGGTTTGTTTTAAATCCTATTCAAATAGTGGCGCCTCGGAGCCTGCGTTCGGGGCCGACTCTAGTGGCGCTGTGAAGTGCGCCTTCTGCGGCCTTTCGGCGGCCCGATCGGGGCGCGACCATCAACGCTCCGTAATCACAGACAGGTCCACTTTGGGCTGCAAATATTCGAGTGCGGCATTCACGTCGATTCACGGAGCGCTCGTAGCGTCTGTACTCCTGGGACAGGAGGTGTCCGGTGTGGTCGGTGAGCCGATTCGGCCTACCGGAGCGTCCGGACGTGAATGCCGCACCCGGGCACGTCGGGTCAGTTACGACTCCGGAACGTCGCGGTGCAACTCGTCCAACCAGGTCCGCGCGGACGCGTCCGAGGGCGCCCGCCAGTCGCCGCGCGGCGACAGCGACCCGCCCGCCGAGACCTTCGGACCGTTCGGCAGCGCCGAACGCTTGAACTGACTGAACGCGTAGAACCGGGTCAGGAACACCTCGAGCCAGTGCCGGATCTGCGCGAGGTCGTAGGCGTTCCGGTGCTCCTCCGGATAGTTCGGTGGCCACTCACCGGCGTGGGAGTCGCGCCAGGCATGGAGGGCCAGGAACGCGATCCGGGCCGGGCCGAAGCCGAACCGCAGCACGTGGAAGAGCGAGAAGTCCTGGAGCGCGTACGGGCCGATCTTCGCCTCGGTGCTCTGCGGGGTCTCGCCCTCGCGGGTCGGCACCAGCTCCGGCGTGATCTCGGTGTCCAGCACCGCCTGCAGCACCTTGCCGACCTCGTCGTCGAACTGGCGGGACGCGATGACCCAGCGGATCAGGTGCTGCATCAGCGTCTTCGGGACGCCGGCGTTGACGTTGTAGTGCGACATCTGGTCGCCGACGCCGTACGTCGACCACCCCAGCGCCAGCTCGGAGAGGTCGCCGGTGCCGAGCACGATGCCGTTGCGCTGGTTGGCGGCCCGGAACAGGTAGTCGGTGCGCAGCCCGGCCTGGACGTTCTCGAACGTGACGTCGTAGACCTCCTCGCCGCGTCCGAACGGGTGCCCGAGGTCGGTGAGCATCTGGGTCGCGGCCGGGCGGATGTCGATCGTCTCGAACGTGACGCCGAGCGTCTCGGCCAGCCGGACCGCGTTGTTCCGGGTGTGGTCGCTGGTGGCGAAGCCGGGCAGCGTGAAGGCCAGGATGTCGCTGCGCGGCCGGCCCTGCCGGTCCATCGCCTTCGCCGCGACGATCAGCGCGTGCGTCGAGTCCAGACCACCGGACACCCCGATGACGACCTTCGGCTGCCCGATCGCGCGCAGCCGCTGCTCCAGGCCGGACACCTGGATGTTGTAGGCCTCGTAGCAGTCCTGCTCCAGCCGGGACACGTCGGCGGGGACGAACGGGTAGCGGGCGAGCGTCCGCCGCAGCCCGATGTCGCCCTCGGGGGGCTCGACGGCGAAGTCGACCCGGCGGAACCCGTCGAGACGGGCGGCGTGGTGACGGCGGTTGTCGTCGAACGTCCCCATACGAAGTCGTTCGGCGCGGATCAGGTCGAGGTCGACGTCCGCGACCGCGCGGCGTTCGCCGCTCGGGAACCGGTCGGTCTCGGCGAGCAGCACCCCGTTCTCGTAGATCATCGTCTGTCCGTCCCAGGACAGGTCGGTGCTCGACTCGCCTTCACCGGCCGCGGCGTAGACATATGCGGCCAGGCACCGCGAGGACGCCGACCGGCAGTACAGCTTGCGGTCCTCCGCGCGTCCGATCGTGATCGGGCTGCCGGACAGGTTCGCCAGCACGGTGGCGCCGGCCAGCGCGGCCTCCGCGCTCGGCGGGATCGGGACCCACATGTCCTCGCAGATCTCGACGTGCAGCACGAAGCCGGGCACGTCGACCGCGGTGAAGAGCAGATCGGGCCCGAACGGGACGTCCACACCACCCAGCCGGATGACGTCGCGGACGTCGTCGCCGGGCGCGGTCTGCCTGCGCTCGTAGAACTCGCGGTACGTCGGCAGGTACGACTTCGGTGCGACGCCGAGGATCCGGCCGCGGTGGATCACGACCGCGGTGTTGTACAGCCGGTGGCGATAGCGCAGCGGCGCGCCGACGACCAGGATCGGACGGAGCTCGGCGGAGGCGGCCACCACGGTGCCGAGCGCGGTCTCGACGGCGTCCAGGAGCGTGTCCTGGAGCAGCAGGTCCTCGATCGAGTACCCGGACAGTGTCAGCTCGGGGAAGACCGCGAGGCCAACCCCCTCGTCGTGGCACTCGCGCGCCGCGGCGAGCACGGCGTCGGCGTTGGCGGCGGGATCCGCGATCGCGGTGTGCAGCGCGCACGACGCGACCCGGAAGAAGCCCTGATCGTAAGCGGAGTAGAAGTCCATCAGCGGTGGCGATGACCCCCCGTGCGGCGTTTCAAACAACCCAAGTCTTTCAGACGTAGAACGTGCCACCAGTCGTTGCTACGGTCAGAGAATGGAGCACGTCGATGTTCTCATCGTCGGAGCCGGGTTGTCCGGGATCGGGGCAGCCTGCCACCTCAAAGCGCTCACCCCCGGCAAGACCGTCACGATCCTCGAGGCGCGGGACGCGATCGGCGGCACCTGGGACCTGTTCCGGTACCCGGGCGTCCGGTCGGACTCGGACATGTTCACGCTCGGGTACTCGTTCCGGCCCTGGCCCGAGGACAAGGGCATCGCCCGCGGTGAGCTGATCCGGGACTACATCGTCTCGACCGCGCGGACGTTCGGGGTCGACCGGTCGATCCGGTTCCGGCACCGCGTGCTCGCGGCGGCCTGGTCGTCGGAGACCGCGCGGTGGACGGTGACCGTCGAGAGCCCGGCCGGGACGACCGAGCTCAGCTGCTCGTTCCTCTACTTCTGCGCGGGGTACTACCGGTACGACGAGGGTTACACCCCGGCCTTCCCCGGCATCGAGAGCTTCGCCGGCCGGGTCGTGCACCCCCAGAGCTGGCCGGACGACCTGGAGTACGACGGCAAGCGAGTGGTCGTGATCGGGAGCGGCGCCACCGCGGTGACGCTGGTGCCCGCGCTGGCGGAGACGGCCGCGCACGTGGCGATGCTGCAGCGGTCGCCGACCTACGTGGCGACGCTGCCGACCGTCGACCCGGTCGCCGCCGCACTGCGCGACCGGATCTCGCCCCGGCGCTCCGCCTCGGTGGTGCGATGGAAGAACGTCTTGTTGCAGCAGCTGTCGTACCAGCTGTGCCGACGCCGGCCCGAGCTGATGAAGAAGGTGTTCCGCGCGGGCGTGCTCCGGCAGCTCCCGCCCGGCTTCGACGTCGACACCCACTTCGCGCCCCGGTACGACCCATGGGACCAGCGGCTGTGCATCTCGCCCGACGGTGACCTCTTCGCCGCGCTGAGCGAGGGCACCGCGTCGATCGTGACCGGCGAGATCGAGACGTTCACGCCGGACGGCGTCCGCCTGACGTCGGGGGAGCACCTCCCCGCGGACCTGGTCGTCACCGCGACCGGTCTGAACCTGCTGTTCCTCGGCGGCGCGACGATCACCGTCGACGGCCGGGAGATGGTGCCCGCCGAGACCCTCGCCTACAAGGGAATGATGCTCGCCGGCGTGCCGAACCTCGCGCTGGCCGTCGGGTACACGAACGCGTCCTGGACGCTCAAGGCCGACCTGGTCGCGCGGTACGTCACCCGGCTGCTCCGCCACATGGACGCCCACGGTTACGCGGTCTGCGTGCCGGAGGCGCCGCCGGTGCCCCCGGACGCGGACCCGCTGATCGACCTGAAGTCCGGGTACGTGCTGCGCGACGCCGACGCGATGCCGCGCCAGGGCCCGGCGGCACCGTGGCGGCTCTACCAGAATTACCCGCGGGACGTATTACTGCTCAAACACGGCCGGGTCGACGACGGTGCGATGCGGTTCAGCCGCGCGCCGGCCGCCAGGACGCAGACGGCCGGCGTGTCGACCGAGCGGGTCAGCTGACCTCGATCGCCAGCCGGGGCACGAACAGCGCGGTCCGTGGGATCGCGAACACGTCGCTGCCGAAGACGAAGCCGCCGTCGGCGGGGCCCGCTGCGTTTTCATTGCGGTAGAGCCACACCTCGAACCCGCCGGTCACCTGGGTCGTCGGGTTGTTGCGCAGCACGGCGGGAGTGTCGGTGCCGTTGCCGTCCCAGTCACCGACGACCGGCAGCTCCCGGATCGGCGACGAGGTCGCTCCGAACGTGAAGCTGACGTCCGCCTGGCCGCCCTGGAGCTCCTCGTCGTTGAGCATCCACTGCTTGCCCCGGATGATGCCCGCGGTGTCGATGCCGTCGCCGTTCCAGTCGCCGACCACGGGGGTGTCGGTCGCGCTACGGCCGTACTGGAACGTCACGACCGGCGAGGACTGCGCCAGATCACGCCGGATGATCCAGTTCAGACCGCCGTCGTCGGTCGGAAAGACGTAGCCGACCTCGTAGGCGTCGTCGAACGGGTCGAAGTTGCCGACGATCGGGCGGCCCCGCAGCGTGTCGGTCAGCGCGGGGACGCCGAACGTGAACGTGATGTCGGGGTCGCCGGCGGCGTTGGTGTTCCGCAGGGACCACACGAACCGGAACGGGAACGGCACCGACTGGTCGATCCGGGCGATGCCGACCGTCTCCGAGCCGTCGCCGTTCCAGTCACCGACCACCGGCAGGTCGAGGTTGCTGCCGGGGACGCCGAAACTGAACGACTGCTCGGCGGTGCCGGTCGTCGGTGTGCTGCGCAGGTACCAGGTGCCCTGGTGGTAGATGACCGGGCCGCTGGGGCCGTCCGGGGTGGCGGCGGAGGCGGGCTGCGGTGCGGCCACGATCGTGGCCGTCAGCCCGATCACGCAGAGCGCTGCGGCGGCCAGCCGCCGGGAGTACGGGCGCATGTCTCCTCCTCGAGAGCGTCTGGCCAGAGAGATAGCCTGCGCGAATCGTCCTTCATAGGGACTTATCCGTATCCAGACAGATCTGCGGCAGAGCTTCGGCGGTGTTGCCGGGGCGTTTCGCCTCCGCGCACAACCGCCGGTGACCACCGCCGGGGCTGACCGTCGCTCCGTCCGGGCTGGTATCAAGGGCGCATGAGCTCCGCCGCCTCCCCGACCCCGTCCGGCCCGACCGCCGGGTCCCCCACCGCCGAGGATGAAGTTCTCGACCTCGCCCGGGACCTGATCCGGATCGACACCACGAACACCGGTGAGACCGCCACCAGCGTGGGGGAGCGGGCCGCGGCCGAGTACGTCGCCGCGAAACTCGACGAGGTCGGCATCGAGGCGACGATCTACGAGAGCGAGCGCGGCCGGGCCAGCGTGGTGGCCCGCCTGGAGGGTTCGAACCCCGAGCGCGGTGGTCTGGTCCTGCACGGCCATTTGGACGTCGTGCCGGCGAACGCCGCCGACTGGTCGGTCGATCCGTTCTCCGGCGAGGTCCGCGACGGCTACCTCTGGGGCCGCGGCGCGATCGACATGAAAGACATGGACGCGATGATCTTGGCGCTCGTCCGCCAGTGGGCGCGGGAGGGGCGCAAACCACCGCGCGACATCACGCTCGCGTTCTTCGCCGACGAGGAGGCCGGCAGCGTCCACGGTGCGCACTGGCTGGTCGACCACCACCCGGAGTGGTTCGAGGGCGCCACCGAGGCGGTCAGCGAGGTGGGCGGGTTCTCCCTCAGCGTCACCGACGACCTTCGGCTGTACCTGATCGAGACCGCGGAGAAAGGCATCGAGTGGCTGCGGCTGACGGCCCGCGGCAAGGCCGGTCACGGCTCGTTCACTCACGAGGACAACGCAATCACCGCGCTGTCCGAGGCGGTGGCCCGGATCGGCAGGCACCGGTTCCCGATCGTGCTGACCGACACCGTCCGGCGCTTCCTGGACGAGGCGAGCGACGCGCTCGGCATCGAGCTCGACCCGAACGAGCCGGAGCAGGTGATCGCGAAGCTCGGGCCGATCGCCCGGATCATCGGCGCGACGCTGCGCAACACCGCCAACCCGACGATGCTCGACGCCGGTTACAAGGTGAACGTCATCCCGGGGACGGCGACCGCGGCGATCGACGGGCGGGTGCTCCCCGGCCAGGAGAAGGAGTTTCTCGCCACGATCCGGGAGCTGGCCGGGCCGGACGTCGAGGTCGAGCCGACGATGGAGCAGATCCCGCTGGAGACCACGTTCGACGGTGAACTGGTCGACGCGATGGCGGACGCACTGCGGCACGAGGATCCGGGAGCGCGTCCGGTCCCGTACATGCTCTCCGGCGGTACCGATGGCAAGGCGTTGTCGCGTCTGGGCATTCGATGCTTCGGGTTCGCCCCGTTGCGGCTGCCCCCGGATCTCGATTTCGCCTCGCTGTTCCACGGTGTCGACGAGCGGGTCCCGGTTGACGGCCTAAAGTTCGGGGTGCGTGTGCTCGACCGCTTTCTCGCACGTAGCTAGCACAGTCCGCAGTTGACCTCTCCACGTCGAGGAGCCCAGGCGATGTCTACGGAAGCTCAGATCGACGCGGCGCTGGAGGCGGTCGTCCATGCCGCCCGGCACCATCGGGCCGTGCTGCGCGCCGGAGCCGCGGAAGAGCAGGTCTGGCGTGCCTACGTCGCGTTGAACAACGCCACCGTGCGCTACGACGACCTGATCAGCGAGGTCTACGACGAGGTCACGCCGTGGGACTGCGAGTACCTGGAGTCGGACGGCGAGGCGCCGCCGGAGCCGGCCGTTCCTCCGGTGCTGCCGCCCGCCGACGTGCCCGTGCCCGTGCCGGACGGTGGTGCGCTGTTGGTGTCGGTCCGGCACCGGCGCGACTACGTCGTCCCGCAGCCGTCCCGCTTGCTCGCGCTGGCGACCGAGGCGCGCCGGACGTCGTGGGCCGCGGTGGACGCCACCCACGCGGCCCGGCCGGTGACCGAGGTCGGCGAGGCGGTCAACGAGCTGGTGCAGGCCGGTGACGGCACGGTCGCCGCGCTCGACGCCTACCCCGAGGAGCTGGTGCCGGGGAACGGCGTCCTGGTCGTGAACGCGCTGCGGCGGCCGCTCACGTTCGCCGATACACCGGCCACCGCGATCCCCGACCCGCTGCTGCTCGGGCCGGACGAGGCCCAGCTCTACCGGATGGACGAGGAGATCGTCGACGAGGACTCGCTCGACGAGCCGGCCGCGGCGTACGGCGACCCGACCGCGCCGCGCGGGCCGGTGAACGACCCCGCGGCCAGCCTCTGGTAAGAGAATCGGCCCGTTACGTCGGTAACGGGCTGATTTTCTGGGGCGCCCTGCCGCGCCCCCGCGACGGCCGCTTACGGACGCCGGAGGCGGCTGAGGCCGTCGGCGACCGCGCCACCGGCGGCGGTGACGAGCTTCGCCAGCGGGTCCTTGGAGGACGCCACCGCGTCCCGGTAGGCCCCGGCGGCGGCCTTCACCTCGGCGGCGAACGACGCGTCGGGGTCGTCCGCCCGGCGCGGGTAGTCACCCCTCAACCGGGCGGCGTACTCCTCGCCGGCCGCCCAGCGCTGCAGCTCGGCCGCCCGGAGGGCGGGCAGCGGATGGGCCCGACCGGCCAGGTGACCGAGCTTGAGGATGCTGTCCCGGATGTCGGTGGCGGCGTCGTACTCGCGCGACTGGGCGACGAACTCGGCCAGCTCCTCCGGGTCGGTGCTGGTCGCACCGGCGAGCAGCGCGTGCGTGCGCAGGGCGGCCGCCGGGTCCTGCCCGCAGAGCAGACCGGCCCGGTCACAGGACAACTCGGACTTGCGGTACCACTCCTCGAGCGCGAGCTGGATCGCCCGGAGGCCCCAGTAGCCGATCGGGAACCAGGCCAGGTTCAGCGACGCGCTGGTCAGGTGCAGCAGCAGCGTCCGGTACACGGCGTGCCCGCTCAGCACGTGCCCCATCTCGTGCCCGATCGTAAACCGGAGCCCGTCGGTGTCGAGCAGGTCGATCAGCCCGGTGCTCAGGACGAGGAACGGCGTGTCCATGCCGATGGTCATCGCGATCGGGTCGGGGTTGCGCAGGACGAACACCTCGGGCGCCGGGCCGACGTCGAGCGTCGCGGCGCACTCGAGGCGGAGCTCGTGCACGGTCGAGAACTGACGCGGGGTCACCTTCACCGCGGACGCGAGCAGCAGCAGCCGTTCGCGGCGCTCGCCGACCGCGCCGGACAGAGCGCGGAGCACCGCGGGCAGACCGGGCACCGACCGCAACGCGACCAGCGCACCCCGGTCAGCCGGGTGCTCGTACGCCCGCGGGCTGATCCCGGGGAACTGCCGACGCTCGGCGGGGTTCTCAGCGGTCATCGATGGCCTCCTCGGTCGTCGGGGGCCACCGTATGTGCGGACGGCAAGTGATCAGGTAGCCAGGACGGGGGACGCGGAGCCGGTCGAGCGGCGGCGGCGGAGGACGACCTTCCGCGTACCGTCGGCGTAGAGCCGGACGCGCGCCAGCTCCCAGCCGCCGTACTCGGCGCGGATCGTCAGCTCCACCTGTGCGCTCATCCGATCGGTGCCTGGTGGCAACCTCAGCGGTGCGTATTCGTAATCTGGGGGCACCTCGTCATAGTGCCTCTTTTTAGGGCCGGAGGCCCGCCAACTGGCACGAGTGCACGCGAAGACCCGCGTTGTGCGCGGGGTGCGCCGCAATATCCCCACAAAATCACCCGCCGTCGCGCTCCGGATACCCGAATTCGGGCGCGGAAACGTCGTCCAGCGCTCGGCGGATCTCGGCCGGCAGCGTCAGCGACTCGGTCTGCAGCGACCCCATCAGCTGACCGACCGTCCGGGCACCGACCACCGGAGCGGCCACGCCCGGCCGGTCGCGGATCCAGGCCAGCGACACCGTGAGCGGGGAGACGCCGAGGCCGTCCGCGGCCGTCGCGACCGCTTCGACGACCCGGGCCGACCGGTGTTCGAGGAACCGCCCGACGAACCGCTCGAAGTGCGGTGAGGCGCCGCGCGAGTCCGGCGGCGTCCCGTGCCGGTACTTCCCGGTCAGCACGCCGCGGCCGAGCGGCGACCAGGGCAGCAGGCCGATGCCCAGGTCGAGCGCGGCGGGCACGACCTCGCGCTCGACGCCCCGCTCCAGCAGCGAGTACTCCACCTGGGTGGAGATCAGCCGGGGACGGCCGTGGGCGAGCTGCCAGGTGGCGGCCTTCGCGGTCTGCCACCCGGTGTAGTTCGACATCCCGACGTAGCGCGCGCGCCCGGTGCTGACCGCGATGTCGACCGCGGACAGGGTCTCCTCCAGCGGCGTGTGCGGGTCCCAGGCGTGCAGCTGCCAGAGGTCGACGTGGTCGGTCCGCAGCCGCGCGAGCGAGGCGTCCAGCGCGGAGAGGAGGTGGCCCCGCGACGCGTCCCGACGCCGCAGGGCGGGCACCGCGACCGCCTTGGTGGCGATCTGCACCGCCGAGCGCGGCACGACCGACCCGATCAGCTCGCCGAGGATCTCCTCCGCCCTGCCGTCCGCGTAGACGTCCGCGGTGTCGACGAGCGTCCCTCCGACGTCGGTGAATGCTTTGAGCTGTTCGGCGGCGTCGTCGGCTTCGGTGTCCCGCCCCCAGGACATGGTCCCCAACGCGAGCCGGGACACCATCAGCCCGCTGTGGCCGAGGGCACGCAGTTCCATGGCAGCGGACGCTACCGTCGCCCCGCCCCACACCGGAGCACCGACCCGCCGTTACGCTGCGCCGTGACCTCGTCGGCCGCTGGGCGGGCGGGACCACCGTGCACGAGTCAGACGGGAGCAGCGCGTGAAGCTGGGGGTGAACCTCGGGTACTGGGGCGCGGGCAACGACGCCGCGAACCTCGAGCTGGCCCGGGAGGCGGACCGTCTCGGTTGGTCGTCGGTGTGGGTGGCCGAGGCCTACGGCTCGGACGCCGCCACCGTGCTGGCGTGGGTCGCCGCCCAGACGCAGACGATCGACATCGGATCGGCCGTGATGCAGATCCCGGCCCGCTCACCGGCGATGACCGCGATGACCGCCGCCACCCTCGACACGCTGTCCGGCGGCCGGTTCCGGCTCGGGCTCGGCGTCTCCGGTCCGCAGGTGTCGGAGGGGTGGCACGGCGTCCGGTTCGACAAGCCGCTGGGCCGCACCCGCGAGTACGTCGACATCGTGCGGATGGCGCTGGAGCGCAAGCGTCGCGTCGCCTACGACGGCGAGCACTACCGGCTGCCGCTGCCCGACGGGCCGGGCAAGGCCCTGATGCTCACCGTCCACCCGGTGCGCGAGTACATCCCCACCTACCTCGCCGCGGTCGGGCCGAAGAACCTGGAGCTGACCGGCGAGATCGCCGACGGCCTGCTGGCGATCTTCTTCTCCACCGACTT
The DNA here is from genome assembly GCF_900143005.1 of Cryptosporangium aurantiacum. NCBI lineage: Bacteria > Bacillati > Actinomycetota > Actinomycetes > Cryptosporangiales > Cryptosporangiaceae > Cryptosporangium > Cryptosporangium aurantiacum. Next base: position 125,910 of record NZ_FRCS01000013.1, on the reverse strand, counting down.
CGGTCCGGAGCAGCTGGAGCTGGTCCGGAAGGGCCGGGAGAAGGTCGGCAAGACGATGGACGGCTTCGACGTCGTCGCGACGGTTCCGGTCGTGGTCGGTGACGACCCGGTCGCCTGTGCCGACGCCGTGCGCGGCTACACGGCGCTCTACGTCGGCGGCATGGGCAGCCGGGAGAAGAACTTCTACAACCAGCTCGCCGTCCGCATGGGTTACGCCGACGAGGCCGCCGAGGTCCAGGACAAGTACCTCCGCCGCGACTACGCGGGCGCGATGGCCGCGCTGCCGTTCGAGTTCCTCGACCGCACCGCGCTGCTCGGCCCGGTCGAGCGGATCGCGTCCGGGCTGCGCGCGCTGGCCGATGCCGGTGTCACGACCGTCGCGGTGGCCGCGTTCCCCGGTCAGGAGGTCGGCCCGGTGGACACGCTGCGGGCCGTCGACGAGGCGTACCACCTGGCCGGGCTCTCCAAGGCGGGGGACGCAGAGCATCAGTGAACATCTTCGAAGCGATCCTCCTCGGCGCCGTCGAGGGGTTCACCGAGTTCCTGCCGATCTCCAGCACCGGTCACCTGACGATCCTCGAGAAGCTGCTCGGCTACTCGATCGACGACCCGGACATCACCGCGTTCACCGTGATCATCCAGTTCGGCGCGGTGCTGGCGACGATCATCTTCCTGCGCGACACGATCTACCGGATCATCGTCGGCTTCTTCGCCGGGCTGTTCGGCAAGCGCCCGAAGACCGACCCGGACTTCCGGTTCGGCCTCGCGGTGATCGTCGGGTCGATCCCGATCGTCATCGTCGGGTTCCTGTTCCAGGACGCGATCAAGACGACGCTGCGCAGCCTGTGGTTCGTCGGGTTCGCGCTCATCCTGTGGAGCGGCGTCATGTGGTTCGCCGACCGGGCGGCCACTCAGCGCCGGCACGAGGAGGACATCACCTGGAAGGACACGCTGATCATCGGGGTGGTCCAGTGCCTGGCGCTGATCCCGGGCATCTCCCGATCGGGCGCCACGATGTCGGCCGGGCTGCTGCGCGACTTCGACCGGGTGACGATCACCAAGCTCTCGTTCCTGCTGTCGATCCCGGCGCTGACCGGCGCGAGCATCCTGCAGGGCATCGACGAGTACGACCGGATCTCCTCCGGGGTGGGCTGGCCGGCCACGATCACGGCCGGGGTCGTCAGCTTCATCGTCGGCTACATCTCGGTGTCGTGGCTGCTGAAGTTCATCGCCAAGCACAGCTACACGGTCTTCATCGTCTACCGGGTCGTGCTCGGCACGATCGTGCTGCTGCTGGTCGGCACCGGAGTCATCTCCGCGACGTAAACGCCCGACGTACCGTTGGCGGCACTGCCCCTCGATCGAAGGCCCCATCGACTTCAAGGACGGACGCATGCCGACGCTGGTGCTGCTGCGGCACGGCCGGAGTACCGCGAACACCAGCGGGGTGCTCGCCGGGTGGACGCCGGGCGTCAACCTGGACGACCACGGCCGGAAGCAGGCCGACGCGGTGGCCGAGCGGCTGCGACCGCTGCCGCTCGCGGCGATCGTGTCCAGCCCGCTCGACCGGTGTCAGCAGACGCTGGCGCCGGTGTGGGCGGACCGGAACGTCGCCCCGGTGATCGACGACCGGTTCGGCGAGTGCCGCTACGGCGACTGGACCGGCCGGAAGCTCACCGAGCTGGTGAAGGAACCGCTCTGGAAGGTCGTCCAGCAGCACCCGTCGGCGGCGGTGTTCCCCGGCCCGGAGGGCGAAGGCCTGGCCACCACGCAGTCCAGGGCCGTGGCCGCGGTCCGGGACTGGAACGCCAGGGTCGAGGCCTCGCACGGCCCGGACGCGATCTGGCTGGCGTGCAGTCACGGCGACGTGATCAAGGCCGTCCTCGCCGACGCCTACGGCATGCACCTCGACCTGTTCCAGCGGATCGTCGTCGACCCGTGCTCGGTGAGCGTCATCCGGTACGCGGAAACGCGGCCGTTCGTGGTGCGCGTGAACGACGTCGGGGGCGATCTGACCGGTCTCCTCCCGCCCCCGAAATCAGCCGGTAACGAGGGTGACGTGGACGCCTCGGACGCGGTCGTCGGCGGCGGCACGGGCGCTGTCTGAGAGGGGTACCTCGTGGAGGCGACACCGGCCAGGACCGCGTAGGGTCGAGGCATGGCAGGTCAGGTCTACGCGTTCGAACGCCCCGAGAGGTTCGTCGCCGGAACGGTGGGAGAGCCCGGCGACCGCACGTTCTACCTGCAGGCCACCGACGAGAGCCGCACCGTCAGCGTCGTGCTCGAGAAGACTCAGGTGGCGCTGCTGGCCGAGCGGCTCGTCGAGCTCCTGGACGAGGCCCAGCGCCGGCTCGGTGCTGACACCGGGGACGACCCCGAGGACGTCGACACCGCACCGCTCGCGGCACCGGTCGAGGAGGAGTTCCGGGTCGGCACGCTCTCGCTGGCGTGGGACGCCGAGTCGTCCACCGTCATCGTCGAGGCGACCGCCCAGTCGGACGACGAAGAGGCCCCTGAGGAGGACCTCGACAGCCTCCGCGTCCGGCTGACCGCCACCGAGACCCGGGCGTTCGTGGCCAGGGCCGTCCGGGTGGTCGCGGCCGGGCGTCCCCCGTGCCCGCTGTGCGGGTTGCCGCTGGAGTCCGGCGGGCACATCTGCCCCCGTCAGAACGGATACCGGCGCTGAGCACAGCAGAACAGGCGGGCGCAGCGGATCAGCCGCCGGTGCTGGAGCCGGCCGACGCACTCACCCTGCTGGCGACGGGTGAGCTGACGATCGAAGGGCGGCTGGTCGACGCCAGCAATGCGACGTTGTTCGCCGCGGTCAGCGCCGATGGCGTGACCGCGGCGTGCGTCTACAAGCCGATCCGCGGCGAGCGTCCGCTCTGGGACTTCCCGGACGGGACGCTCGCCGGCCGCGAGGTCTCGACGTACCTGCTCGACCAGGCGCTCGGCTGGGACCTCGTGCCGCCGACACTGCTCCGCGACGGCCCGTTCGGGCCCGGGATGTGCCAGCTGTGGATCGAGTCCGAGCCGGTGGACGAGCTGGTCGACGTGATGCCGCAGAACCGGGTGCCGAAGGACTGGTTCCCGGTCTTCGGCGGTGTGGACGGCAGCGGGCGGGACGTCGTCGTCGCGCACGCCGACGACCGGCGGCTGCGGCGGCTGGCGGTGCTGGACGCCGTCGCGAACAACGCCGACCGCAAGGGTGGGCACCTGCTGCTCACCGCCGAGGGCCACCTGTACGGCGTCGACCACGGGCTCTGCTTCCACGAGGAGCCGAAGCTCCGGACGCTGCTCTGGGGGTGGGGCGGCGAGCCGCTCGACGCTGACGAGATCGCGGCGCTGACCCGGGTGCGGGAGGAGCTGGCCGACGGTGCGCTCCGCGAGGCGCTGGAGGACCACCTGACCGGCGCGGAACTCCGCGCGACGGTCGCGCGGGTCGAGCGTCTCCTCCGCACCGGCCGCTTCCCGCGCCCCGCGGGCCACCGCCACACCGTCCCCTGGCCACCCTTTTAAGCGGGCGGGCTCCAGGTCAGAGCACGAGCTAGAAACTCGTGGCGACGCTGATCGCTTCCCATTTCCGGAGGTCGTCAGCGAGCTGGGTCTGGTGGGCGCGGAGCGCGTCGACGGCGTCGCGGCCGAGGGGGAGGCGGAGCGGTGCGTCTGCGCTGTGCACCATGTCGACGATGGTGCGCGCTGCCTTCGCCGGATCGCCCGGCTGCACACCGTCGTCGGCGGCGAGGTTCGCGCTGACGGTGCCCACTGTGTCCCGGTAGGCGTCCAGCGGCGTCGAGGTCAGCATCCGCGCGCCGTTCAACCCGGTGCGGAACGCACCCGGCTCGACGATCAGCACCCGGACGCCGTGCGGCGCCAGCTCCGCGGCCAGCGCCTCGGACAGGCCCTCGAGCGCGAACTTCGCCGCGCTGTACGCGCCGACGCCGGCGAAGCTCAGCTGCCCGCCCATCGAGCTGATCTGCACGATCGTGCCCGAGCCCTGCGTCCGCAGGTGCGGCACCGCGGCTTTGGTCACGGCCACCGCGCCGAAGAACATCACCTCCATGACGTGACGCAGCTCGTCCATCGTCAGCTCCTCGACCGCGCCGACGGCGGCGAACCCGGCGTTGTTCACCACGACGTCGAGCCGGCCGAACGCGTCTAGCGTGGCGTCGACGGCCGCCGCCGCGGCGTCCGGATCGGTGACGTCGAGGGCCGCGGTGCGGAGCCGGTCACCACCGGCGGCCACCAGGTCGGCGAGGTCGTCGGGCTTCCGTGCGGTCGCCATCACGGAGTCGCCCGCCGCGAGCGCCGCACGCACCAACGCGTGTCCGAAGCCGGACGAGCAACCGGTGATCAACCAGGTCTGTGTCATGCCTCCAGCCTCGCCAGCGGACCGTCGATCCCGCCAACACCGATTGCCGTCTGCCGTTACAGTCTGGCCCTGTGACCGACGTCGAGCTGCGGCACCTGCGCTACTTCGTCGCGGTCGCCGAGGAGCGCAGCTTCACCGCGGCCGCTGCCCGCCTGGGTCTCGCGCAGCAGTCGCTGTCGCAGCAGATCGTCGTGCTGGAGCGTCGCCTGCGGGCCCAGCTGTTCGACCGCGACACGCGCGGCACCCGGCTCACCGAGGTCGGCCGGGTGTTCCTGCCCGAGGCGCGGGCGGTACTGGCGCGCGCCGAGGAAGCGGTCGCCACGGTCGCGCGGGCCGCGCGCGGCGAGGTCGGGCGGGTGGATCTCGCGTTCCTCGCGTCGGCCGCGAACACGCTGCTACCGCCGGTGGTGCGGGCCCTGCGGGGCCGCTTTCCGAACCTGGAGGTGACGACCGACGCGGTGTCGATCGCCGAGTTGGTGACCGGCCTGCGGTCCGGGCGGTACGACGTCGGGTTCGGCCGGCCGCCGTGCGTCGACGACCTGGCGACGCGGACGATCGCCACCGAGCCGGCGTGCGCGGTGCTGCCGAGCGACCACCCCCTGGCGTCGCGCGCGACGCTGCGGCTGGCTGACCTCGCCGACGAGCCGTGGGTTCTCACCCCGCGCGACTCCTGGCTGCCGTGGCACCAGAAGTACGACGCCGACTACGCGGCGGCCGGGTACCGGCCCCGGGTCGTCCAGGAGGCGACCAGCGTGCAGGGTCTGCTCGCGCTGGTCGCCGCCGGGGTCGGGGTGACCCGGCTGGCGGCGTCGTCGCGGAGCGTGCGGGGGAGCGGCGCGGTGTTCGTGCCGCTGGAGGGCGAGGTGGCCGAGACCGTGGTGACCTGGCGTCCGGACCGGGAGACGCACCTCGTCCGCACCGTACTGGCGGTCGTGGCGGACCTCGCCGCCACGACCGACCTGACGACCGACTAGCTAGTCCTCGGAGCCGTGCGTCGAGGAGCTGCGGTAGTCCGTGTACGTGTAGGGGTTGTCGAGGACCTTGGTCTCCGGGACGTCGGGGTTCATGCCGGCGGCCCAGGCCGCCTCCCCGAGCTCGCTCTGCAGGTAGCCGACGGTCTCCTCGATCGCGGCCCGCGCGGCGGCCAGGTCGATGCCGACCAGCTTCCCGTCGTGCTTGACGACCTTGCCGTCGACCAGCACCGTGTGCACGTCGCCGCGCTGGGCCTGGAGCGTCACGTGCCCGTACGGGTTGAGCACCGGGAACATCACCGGTGACGCGTCGTTCTTGATCAGCACGACGTCGGCCTTGAGACCGGGCGTGAGCCGGCCGACCAGGTGGTCGATTCCGAGCGCGGCCGCACCACCCCGGGTAGCCCACTCGACGACCTGGTCGGCGCGCAGGTACGAGTGGGTCACGGTGTCGCCGGTCTTGTGCGCCTCCAGGTGCTCCCGCGACCGGTCGGCGCCGAGCGTCGCCCGCATCGCCGAGAACAGGTCGCCGCTCTGCCAGACGCTGGTGTCCATCGAGAGCGACACCGGGATGCCGTGCTTGCGCAGCGCCCAGGTGGGCGGGTAGCCCTGCCCGCAGCTCTGCTCGCTCTCGGTGGCGACCGACACCGAGCCGCCGGTGGCCGCGATCCGCTGGTACGAGTCGTCGTTCAGCGTCGCCGCGTGCACGTAGACCGTGCCGGGCGTCATGAAGCCGTTCTCGTACATCAGGCGGATGCCGTCGTCGTTGGTCGCTCCCCAGACCCCGGCGTGCGTCGTGACGTTCGCACCCAGTTCCCTGGCCACCTCGAACGCGGCCCTCTCCGGGAACGCCGGATCGCCGGTGACGTCGAACGCGAGCTGGAAGCCGAGCATGTCGCCGCGGTGCATGCGGCGCTCGACGAAGTCGCGGAACTCAGGGGTGGCGGTCCACTCCCAAGACCCGGCCTGGATGTTGCCGTAGGCGAACACGAACCGGCCGGGGACCGCCTCCAGGGCGTCCACCGCGGCGTCGGCGTGCTGGGTCGTGTGGTTGTTGTGCGACCAGTCGACGGTCGTGGTGACGCCCGCGTCGAGCGCCTCGATCGCGGACAGCAGATTGCCCGCATAGATGTCCTGCGGGCGGAACACCTTGCCGTGCTGCAGGTAGTAGAAGACGAAGTACTGGGTCAGCGTCCAGTCGGCACCGTAGCCGCGCATCGCGGTCTGCCACATGTGGCGGTGGGTGTCGATCATGCCGGGCAGCACGATGCCGCCGGTCGCGTCGATCTCCACGGTGCCGTCCGGGACGGTCAGCGCCGGGCCGACCGCCTCGATCCGGTCGTCGACGACGAGGACGTCGGTGTCGCGGAGGATCGAACGGCCGGCGTCCATCGGCAGGACCGTGCCACCACGCAGCACGATCGGGCGGCCGGACCGGAGCTGCTCGGTGATCTGATCGCTCATGGGTGTTCGACTCCTTCGTCGTCAACCGGCGTGCGTTTCAGCGGACGTATGTCCGCACAGTGACTGCGTCGTGGTGAGGCAACGATCGTGCGACGGCGAGGCCCTGTCAAGGGTGGGCAGCGACGTCTGACGGACAATTGTCCGCTGAGCGGACGTTACGGTTGTTCGACGCTCGGCCGACACCTGTTCGAACCCGCTCAAACGGCGGTTACGCTCGGACTATGCAGAGCTGGCCGCACCCCGACGTGCCCCTTCTCCCCGGAACCGGCGTCCCGCTGCGGCTGTACGACTCGGCCACCCACGAGGTCCGGCCGACCGCGCCCGGCCCGACCGCGCGGATGTACGTCTGCGGGATCACCCCGTACGACGCCACCCACCTCGGTCACGCCGCGACCTACCTGACGTTCGACCTGGTGAACCGGGTCTGGCGGGACGCCGGGCACGACGTGGCGTACGTCCAGAACGTCACCGACGTCGACGACCCGCTGTTCGAGCGCGCCGACCGCGACGGTGAGGACTGGATCGTCCTCGGCATGCGCGAGACCGCGTTGTTCCGCGAGGACATGACCGCGCTCCGGGTGATCCCGCCGGCCCACTACGTCGGCGTCGTCGAGGCGGTGGAGGAGATCGCGGAGCTGGTCGAGAAGCTCGTCTCGATCGGCGTCGCGTACCGGCTCGAGGACGGGTCCGGTGACGTCTACCAGGACATTCACGGCGCGGGGCGGTTCGGCTACGAATCCGGGTACGACGCCGAGACGATGGCGCGATTCTTCGCGGAGCGCGGGGGAGACCCCGACCGCCCCGGCAAGCGCGACCCGCTCGACCCGCTGCTCTGGCGCGGTGCCCGGGACGGCGAGCCGCGCTGGCCGTCGCCGGTCGGGCCCGGCCGTCCGGGCTGGCACGTGGAGTGCGCGGCGATCGCGGTCAACCGGCTCGGAATGGGGATCGACGTCCAGGGCGGCGGTTCGGACCTGATCTTCCCGCACCACGAGATGTCCGCGCTGCACGCGGAGGCCGCCGCCGACCAGTGGCCGTTCGCCCGGCACTACGTCCACGCCGGGATGATCGGTCTCGACGGCGAGAAGATGTCGAAGTCGCGCGGCAACCTGGTGTTCGTCTCCCGCCTGCGCGGCGACCGGGTCGACCCGATGGCGATCCGGCTCGCGCTGCTCTCCGGCCACTACCGGACCGACCGCGCGTGGACGGCGGCGCTGCTCGAGGAGGCTCAGGCGCGGCTGGCCCGGTGGCGCGACGCGGTCGCGCTGCCCACCGGTCCGTCGGCGATCGAGCTGCTGGCCCGCGTCCGGGAGCGGCTCTCCGACGACCTGGACAGCCCGGCGGCGCTGCGGGCCGTCGACCGCTGGGCGGAGGCCGCGCTGAAGGCCGGACCGACCGAGCGCACCGACCCGACGGCTCCCGCCCTCGTCCGCTCCACCGTCGACGCCCTCCTCGGCGTCGCCCTCTAACGCCCGCGCCCCGCGCCCGCGCGGCACCCGGCGCGCCCCGCGCCCGCGCGGCGCGCAGCGCGCCCCGCGCCCGCGCGGCCCGCTGCGCGGCGCACGAGAAAGTTGGCCACTCTCCGACCGATCCGCGGCTGCGGACAGGTCGGAAAGCGGCCAACTTTATTCGGCGCAACCGTCAGGCGGTGGCGAGGGCGGCCACGGGCGGCGTCTTGGACGCCCGGCGGGCGGGCGGCACGGCCGCGGCGACGCCGACCAGGGCAGCCACCACCAATACCAGTGCGATCCGGCCGATCGGCACCGCGATCTCCAGCTCCGAATCCGCGCCGAACGCCGCGTACGAACCCGCGATCCCGAGCGCGACCCCCAACACGGATCCGATGACGGCCGCCAGCAACGCCATGATCGCGCCCTCCAGCGTCAGCGTCACGTAGAGCTGCCGCCGAGTGAGCCCCAGCGCCCGCAGCATCGCGAGCTCCCGCCGCCGCTCCAGCACCGAGAGCGTCAGCGTGATCATCACGCCGAGCACCGCGACGACGATCGCCATCCCGACGAGCAGCCCTCCGGCCGCCAGCAGCTGGTCGATCGTGTCGGCGGTCTCCTCCCTGCCCTCGGCCACGTCATCGACGTTGATGTCCGGCAGCGTGGCGATCGTCGCGTCGATCGCTGCCCTGGCCGTGGAGGCGTCCACACCCGACTCCGCCCAGACCAGGATCCCGGTCGGGTCGCCGGCCCCGTAGAGCCGGGTGAAGTCCGCCGCGCTGAGCGTGACCGCTCCGTACGGCGACGCGAAGCCCCCGGTGACGACGGCGGCCACCGTGAAGGACGCGCGCTCGATCCGCACGATTTCGCCGGCCGTGACGTCCCCCAAGTCTTTGGCGGCCTCAGCCGTCACGACGACCGAACCATTCCCGAAGTCGTCCAGGTCGCCGGACTCGGCGAACCGCTCCGGCAGGTGCGCCCGCAGGGCGCCGGGATCGACCGCCGCGACCTGCGTCCCGAGCGTGCCGCGCGGCGCGACGATCCCGTCGACCATGCGCTCGCGGACCGGAACCGGGTCCTCCAGCTCCGGGGCCCGGCGCAGCTGGTCGGCGAGCCCGGCCGGGAGCGTCGCGGACTCGGCGCCGTCCGTGGGGGCCGCCACGCTGGTCAGCCGGAAGTCCGCCGGGTAGCCGCCGGTCAGCTTCGCGGTCGCGGTGCGCTCCAGCGACGCCGCGCCGACCAGCATCACGATGACGAGCCCGATGCCGATCGTCAGCGCGTTGGTGACCGCGGCGGTCCGCCGCGGATGCCGCCCGCCGTTGGCCGCCGCGAGGTGCCCGGGAGCGCCGACGAGCTGGGCGGGCCGCCCGACGATCCGGACGAGTGGCCCGACGACGACCGGGCCGAGCGACAGGAGCGCGAGCATCACCAGGAAGCCGCCGCCGATGCCGGGCCAGACGTCGTGCTGGTCCGCCGCGTACCAGGCGAGGCCGCCGCCCGCGGCTAGCAGCAGCACGCCGGTCGCCGCGCGGAGCCATCCGATCCGGCGGTCCTCGACCAGCTCACCCTGGTCGGTCAGCGCCCGGACCGGGGCCACGCGGGTCGCCGTCCGTGCGGGCAACACCGCCGCCAGCACCGAGACCACCACGCCGACCAGCAGCGCGACGACCGCGGCGGCGGGGGAGAAGGTGACGCTCAGGCCGTCGGCGGCGCCCCCCGCTACGGCGCCCAGTCCGAGGGCGGCTAGCACCGCCAACCCCTGCCCAGCGACGTACCCGAGCACCGCGGCGAGGACGCCGACCAACGCGGCCTCGACGATCACCGCCCGGAACACCTGACCCCGCCCGGCACCGACACAGCGGACCAGCGCGACCTCGCGCCGACGTTGCGCCAGCACGATGCCGAACGTGTTGTACGCGACCGCCAGTGCTACGGCGACCGCCACCCACGCGAACAACTGCACACCGCGGATGACGACGGTGATCATGCCGCCGAGCACGTCCGAGGCCAGCTGGTCGGCGTAGTCGGCGCCGGAGATCACGGCCGCGCGGCCGCCCAGCGCGGTGGCGACCGCGTCCGGGGTGACCGAGCCTGCGACGTCCAGCGCCGACCAGCCACGCTGGTCCGGCGCCTGCAGCAGCGTGCGGAAGTCGGCGGGCAGCAGCCCGACGTCACCGTCGACGGTCTGCTCGACGACGCCGGTCACCGTGAACGCGTGACGACCGCGGTCGGTGTCCAGGACCGTGACGCGGTCTCCCGGCTGCCACTTCTGCGCCTTGGCGAGGTTGTCGCCGACGATGAGCTCACCGGCGGCGGCCGGGAAGCGTCCGCGGAGCAGCTCGTGGTCGGTCAGCTCTGGTGCGACCGGCGCGACGAACGCGGCGAGCGCCGGTACGCCGGGGAGGCGCGCGACCTGACCGTCCTGGCCGACGAGCGTGGCAGTGCCGAAATCCACCCGCGGCTGGACCGCGTCCACCCCCGGCACGGCGGCCAGCGTCCGGACGTCGTCGTCGGTCAGTGGTTGTTCGAGGGGCGTCGCGTGCGCCGCGACGTGCTCGGCCTCGGCCGCGGTCGCTCGGTAGACCGCGGCGCGGATCGCGTCGCCGAGCGTGAACGCGCTCGCGAGGAACGCGACCGCGGCGGCGACCGCGAGCGAGAGCAGGAGCAGCGAACCGAACTGGTGCCGCACCCGGGACAGAGCCACGCGCAGCATCAGGCGACTCGCCTCTCGAGACGGCCGACGCGGTCCAGGACGGTCTCCGGGGTCGGGTCCGTCACCTCGTCCACGAGCAGGCCGTCGGCGAGGAACACCACCCGGTCGGCGTAGCTCGCCGCGACGGGGTCGTGGGTCACCATGACGACGGTCTGGCCCAGCTCCCGGACGCTGGCCCGGAGCAGGCTGAGCACCTCCGCGCCGGACCGCGAGTCCAGGTTGCCGGTCGGCTCGTCGGCGAAGATCACCCGCGGCCGGGTGATCAGCGCCCGCGCGCAGGCCACCCGCTGCTGCTGCCCGCCGGACAGCTGAGCGGGGCGGTGGTGCATCCGGTCGGCGAGGCCGAGCAGGTCGATGACCCGGTCCAGCCACTTGGGGTCCGGACGCCGTCCGGCGAGGCGCAGCGGCAGCAGGATGTTGTCCGCGGCCGACAGCGTGGGGAGCAGGTTGAACGACTGGAAGACGAACCCGACGGCGTCCCGGCGCAGGCGGGTCAGCCGCCCGTCGGAGAGGCCGCCGAGGCCGGTGTCGCCGATCTGCACCCGGCCGGTCGTCGCCGTGTCGAGCCCGGCCAGGCAGTGCAGGAGCGTCGACTTGCCGGAGCCGGACGGCCCCATGATCGCCACGAACTGCCCGGCGGGCACGGTCAGCGAGACGCCGCGCAGCGCGCTCACCCGGGTGTCGCCGGTACCGTACGTCTTCACCAGATCGGTCGCCGTCACGGCGGCGGGGGTAGTGGGGTTCATGCCTACCGACGCTAGGGAGCGTGCGCGGGCGAATCGTCCGGCTGCCGTCGTCATTCGTTCGGTCGTCCGACGGGTCTTCCGACGGACCCGGGTCTGCCTTTCGACGTACCCGGCTACTTCCCGAGACCGACCAGCCCGGACTGGTAGGCCAGCACGACGGCCTGCACCCGGTCGCGGACGCCGAGCTTGGTCAGCACGCGGCTGACGTGCGTCTTCACCGTGCCCTCGCTGAGGAACAGGGCTTCGGAGATCTCCGCGTTCGAGAGGCCGTTCGCGAGCAGAACGAGGACCTCGCGCTCCCGTGCGGTGAGGTCGGCGAAGGCATCCGGTGCCGTCTCCGGAGCCGGAAGATGCGGGAGGAACCGGTCGAGCAGGCGGCGGGTCGTGGACGGGGCCACGACCGCGTCCCCGTCGTGGACCGCGCGGATCGCGCTGACCAACTCGGCGGTCGGCACGTCCTTGAGCAGGAAGCCGGCGGCGCCGGCGCGCAACCCGGCGAACGCGTACTCGTCCAGGTCGAACGTGGTCAACAGCAGGACGCGCGGCGGGTCGGGAAGTGCGGCGATCCGCTCGGTCGCGCCGACGCCGTCCAGCCGGGGCATCCGGACGTCCATCACGACGACGTCGACGCCGCCCGCGCGGACCCGCTCGACCGCCGCGAGCCCGTCACCGGCCTCGTCGACCACGGTGAGCCCGTCCTGCGTGTCGAGCACCATCCGGAGCCCGGAGCGGACCAGCTCCTGGTCGTCGACGAGCAACACCCGAATCATTGCGCGACCGCCACCGGCTCGTAGGGCAGCCACGCCGTGACCCCGAAACCGCCGCCCGCGCGTGGCCCCGCGGTCACCTCGCCGCCCACCGCGGCGGCACGTTCCCGCATGCCGCGCAGGCCGAGCCCGGCGCCGTCGTCCGCCGCGGCGGCGCCCCGCCCGTCGTCCACCACCCGGACCGACAGGCCGTCGGGCCGCACCTCGGCGCTGACCTCGGCCGACGCCTCGGGGCCGCCGTGTCGCAACGTGTTCGTGAGAGCCTCCTGGACGATGCGGTACGCGGACAGTGCGGCGCTCGCCGGGACGGAGGCGAGATCCCCGGTCACGGTGAGCGTGACCGGCAAGCCGGAGCCGCGGACCTGGTCGACCAGCGCGTCGAGCTGCACGAGGTCGGGTTGGGGTGCCCGGTCCGGCCCCGGCGACGTGTCGCTGCGCAGAACGCCGAGCAGCCGCCGCATCTCGGCGGTGGCCTCCCGGCCGGTCCGGCCGATGACGTCCAGGGCACGGGCGGCCCGCGCCGGGTCGCTCTCCAGCACGTGACGGGCGCCGTCGGCCTGCAGCACGACGACCGACAAGCTGTGGGCGACGACGTCGTGCAGGTCGCGGGCGATCCGGGCGCGTTCCTCGACCACCGCGAGCCGGGCCAGCGCGTCCCGCTCCCGCTCCAGGCGGCCGGCGCGGTCGAGGGCTTCCTGCAGGTAGGCGTGGCGGGTACGGACGACGCCGCCCCAGAGCCAGGCGATCACCAGCGGCGCACTGGCCACGACCACGGAGACGCCGAGCGCGATCACCTGGTTGCGGAGCGTCAGCTCCTCGAGCGTGTACGACGAACCGGCCAGCTGCACGATCACGTACGACCAGCGCACGCCGCCGATCAGGCCGACGAGCAGGGAGAGCGCGAGCGCCGCCCACGAGTGACGCCGGGGTGCGTACACCGCAGCCGAGTAGGCCGCCACGATCCCGGCGAACAGCGCCGCCGGGTGCGGGATGCGGAACGTGGCGAGCGCGATCAGGCCAAGCGCGGCGGTGGCGTACAGCGTGCCGATCGGATAGCGGCTGCGCAGCGCGACCGGCACCGCGAACAGGAACGGGAGGGCGGCTTCCCACCACAGGTCGGAGTTGATCGCCAACCCGGGGTAGAACATCAGCGCGAGCAGCACGACGACCAGCGCGGCCAGCCCGTCGAACACGCCCGGGTGCCCCCGCAGCCACAGGTGCACGGTTCGCATGCGGCCGAGGCTACCGGCGCGGTCTCCACCCAGCGAAGGACGAGCAAGACCCGACATACACCGGTGGTGGTGGCGGCCGGTCGATGTTGCAATGTGGACATGAGTGCTTTCGATCAGCGGGTACCCCGTCCCCCGAAGAGCACCACCGAAGATTACAGTCTGCCGGCGCGATTGACGGCTCGGGCAAGAATAGGGCGCTTTCTTATCCGGTCGAGTATTCCGGTGTCTTTGATACTTCTCCCCGCCGCGCTGGTATTTCTCGCGCCGTTGCCGGCGAAATGGTCGGCAGATCATGTCGGCGAAGACTGGGAATTACTCGGAAATGTCGGCCAGTCCTATGGTTCGGTGGCGGTAATACTCTCCGCCGTTGCGTTGATCGGTGTGTCGGGATCGTTGTTCTTCCAGGCGGAACAGATCAGATCAGAACGTATCCAGGCAACGCTCGACGCGCAGTTCGAACTCTTCCGCGTCGCGTTCGAGCACCCGGATCTGCAGGACGTGTGGTCGCCGCGCACCGACTTCGACAGTGGTGAGTGGCGGCGGGCTATTTATCTCAATCTAATCTTCAAGTACTTCGAAGCCGGCTTCACGCACGGGGCAATTTCCGAGCCGGAGCTTCGTCGCTTGTTGCAGGATCGGTTCTCGCTCTCCGCCGGCCGCTCCTACTGGCTGCGGTCGCGCGGCGGCTGGGCGTCCAACGCGACGACACGGCGGAGGCGGCGGTTCGTCCGCTTGGCCGATGCTGCCTGGCAAAGTGCGCTGGTCTCCGAGTTCACCGCCGGCGCGGAAGCCGGCTCCACGCTGGGCGCAGACGCGGCCGGTGGCGCGAGTCGAGAGCGGCTGCCGGTCGCCCGCGCCGCCGCTCTAGTCGGATTCGGCGCGGGCGCGGCGGTTCTCTGGTGGACTCAAAAGCGACGACATCGTGGCATGCGTCGCAGTCGACCTACCGGGCGGCGAGAATAGATCGAGTGTCGATCGTCCTTGCGCGCAGCTCTTCTTTCAGATCCAGATGATCTATGCCGTGTTCCTTCGCCCATTCCTGCATCCGGGTCAGGATCCATTTTAGGAAATCCCGCCAGGTCTGTGCCGAGAAGACGAGGCGCACCCCGTTACGATCGACGGTGCTGCCCATCTCGACGCTCGCGCGGTCGAGTGCCGCTCGGACCTCGACACAATTGGATTGGCCGCATGCCAACGCGATGGTGTACGCCCCGGGTGATAAAGACATGTAACGCCCCCTGCTCTGCGATGTGGTCATACCGCGGACGAAATGACTTTCCTTGCCCCGCTCGTGGCATTCGGCGTCCGCACCGCTCGTGGCGAATGGGCGCTGGGCGACCGGTCGCATCCCCGGTCCTAGCAAACGGTACCTCTGAATCGTTACTCCGACGCGTCGATCTGCAGCTGAGAAAGATGACACGTTGTCACGTAATGACGAGTGAACGTTAACACCAGTCTATTATGTCGGTATTTATCATTTTTTGTTCCGCGCGGAATGGCGTTACTTGGAACACTGACCAGCGGTATCCGGTCGGCGTGTCGCCGCGTGGGCCCGCCCAGATGTCGGCGGCGCGCGCGTGAGCCGGGCGGCCGGGCGTGCCACTGCCGCTCGCGTCAGACGGCTGGGCCGGCCCCCGTGGGTTCTGTCCGCGGTGCCGCTGCGGCTGTCGCGTCAGACGGCGGGGCCGCCCGGGCCGGCGGTGCCGCCGCGGCGGCGGAGGTACTTCTCGAATTCGCGCGCGAGATCCTCGCCGGACGCCTGCGGCATCTCCTCGTCGCCGTCCCGCTGCTCCAGCGTCCGGATGTACTCGGCCATGTCGGCATCCGACGCGGCCAGCTCGTTGACCTGCGACTCCCACGCCGCGGCCCGCTCGGCCAGCTCACCCATCGGCACCCGCAGGTCGAGCACGTTCTCCAGCGTGTGCAGCAGCGCCAGCGTCGCCTTCGGGTTGGGGGCCTGCGCCACGTAGTGCGGCACCTGTGCCCAGTACGACAGCGACGGGATCTCCGCCCGCACGCACGCGTCGTGCAGCACCCCGACGATGCCGGTCGGCCCCTCGTACTTGGTCTGCTGGACGTCGTACCGGTTGGCCAGCTCGGCGTCGGACGCGCTGCCGGTCACCGGGAACTGGCGGGAGTGCGGCGTGTCGGCGAGCAGCGCGCCGAGCAGCACGACCTGGTCGACGTCGAGCGCGTGGAACAGCTCCAGGATCTCCTCGCAGAAGCCCCGCCAGCGCATGTTCGGCTCGATGCCGCGCACCAGGACGACGTCCCGCTCGGCGCCCGGAGGGCTGCACGTGGAGACGCGGGTGGTCGGCCACTCGATCCGGCGGCCACCGGGGGACTCGGACATCGAGACCAGCGGCCGGTTGACCTGGAAGTCGTAGTAGTCGTCCGGGTCGATCTCGGCGACCGGCTTGGCCTGCCACTCCAGTTCGAGATGTTCGACCACGGCGGTCGCCGCGTCACCCGCGTCGTTCCATCCCTCGAACGCCGCGATGACGACGGGGGAACGCAGCACAGGTAGTCCGTCGAACTCGGTCACGCAACCACCCTACGACGCCCGCAACCCGCGAGGGGCGGTGCAGCCCAGAGCGCGGGTGCCGACGCCCGAACTGTCCCGAATGGTGCCGCACGATACCTCGACGTCACTCTGAACCGGCAAGAGGGCGTCGCCTGCCTGGAGTACGCACGTGTCACGGTAACCTTGACAGCATGGTGTCCATCCTGCGGAGCACGCCGGCCACTGCCCTCACGTCCGCCCTCGCCGAGCGGGTCCTCGTGTCCGACGGGGCGATGGGCACGATGCTCCAGGCCGCTGACCTGTCTCTCGACGACTTCGAGGGTCTGGAGGGCTGTAACGAGGTCCTCAACGCGACCCGCCCCGACGTGGTCAAGAGCGTCCACGAGGCGTACTTCGCGGCCGGCGCCGACCTGGTCGAGACCAACACGTTCGGCGGCAACCTCGCGAACTTCGGTGAGTACGACATCGTCGAGCGGATCTTCGAACTCAACGAGAAGGGCGCCCGGCTGGCCCGCGAGGTCGCCGACGGGTTCTCGACGCCCGACCGGCCCCGGTTCGTGCTCGGCTCGGTCGGTCCCGGCACCAAGCTGCCGACGCTCGGTCACGCGCCGTACGCGAAGCTGCGTGACGCCTTCCAGCTCCAGGCCGAGGGTCTGCTCGCCGGCGGCGCCGACGCGATCATCGTCGAGACCTGCCAGGACCTGCTGCAGGCGAAATCGGCGATCGTCGGCGCCCAGCGGGCGATGGCGAAGCAGGGCAAGCGGGTGCCGCTGATCTGCCACGTCACGGTCGAGACCACCGGCACGATGCTGCTGGGCAGCGAGATCGGCGCGGCGGTCACCGCGCTGGAGCCGCTCGGCGTCGACTACCTCGGCCTCAACTGCGCCACCGGCCCGGCCGAGATGAGCGAGCACCTCCGCTACCTCTCCCAGCACGGCCACGTCGGCCTGTCGGTGATGCCGAACGCCGGTCTGCCGGAGCTCGGGCCGAACGGCGCGGTCTACCCATTGCAGCCCGCCGAGCTCGCCACCGCGCTCAGCCGGTTCGTCACCGAGTACGGCGCGACGCTCGTCGGCGGCTGCTGCGGCACCACGCCCGAGCACATCCGCCAGGTCGCCGAGGCGGTGAAAGACCTCACCCCGGCGGTAAGGACCCCGGATGACGAGCCCAGCGTCGCCAGCATCTACCAGTCGGTGCCGTTCCAGCAGGACGCCAGCGCGCTGATGATCGGCGAGCGCACCAACGCGAACGGCTCGAAGAAGTTCCGCGAGGCCATGCTCGAGGGCCGCTGGCAGGACTGCGTGGAGATCGCCCGTGAGGCGACCCGCGACGGCTCGCACCTCATCGACCTGTGTGTCGACTACGTCGGCCGCAAGGGCGCCGAGGACATGCGTGAGCTGGCCGGCCGGTTCGCGACCGCGTCCACGCTGCCGATCATGCTCGACTCGACCGAGGTCGACGTCATCGAGGCGGGGCTGGAGTCGCTCGGCGGCCGGTCGATCGTCAACTCGGTGAACTTCGAGGACGGCGACGGCCCCGAGTCCCGGTACGCCCGCATCATGCCGATCATCAAGGAGCACGGCGCCGCGGTCGTCGCGCTGACGATCGACGAGGAGGGCCAGGCCCGCACCGCCGCCGACAAGGTGCGGATCGCCGAGCGGCTGATCACCGACCTCACCCAGAACTGGGGCATGGCCGAGTCGGACATCGTCGTCGACATGCTCACGTTCACGATCGCCACCGGTACCGAGGAGAGCCGCCGGGACGGTCTGGAGACGATCGAAGGCATCCGCGAGCTGAAGCGCCGTCACCCCAACGTCCAGACGACGTTGGGCTTGTCGAACATCTCGTTCGGCCTGAACCCGGCCGCGCGTCAGGTGCTCAACTCGGTCTTCCTGCACGAGTGCCGCGAAGCGGGGCTCGACTCCGCGATCGTGCATGCGAGCAAGATCCTGCCGATCACCCGGATCCAGGAGGACCAGCGCGAGACCGCGCTGGACCTGATCTACGACCGGCGGCGCGAGGATTACGACCCGCTGCAGCACCTGCTGCAGCTCTTCGAGGGTGTCGACGCGAAGTCCACGAGCGCGTCCCGCGCCGAGGAACTCGCCGCGCTCCCGCTGGAGGAGCGTCTGCAGCGTCGGATCGTCGACGGCGAGCGCAACGGCCTCGAGGCCGATCTGGACGCCATGCTGCAGGAGAAGTCGGCGCTCGACATCATCAACGAGACGCTGCTGGCCGGCATGAAGACGGTCGGCGAGCTGTTCGGCTCCGGCCAGATGCAGCTGCCGTTCGTCCTCCAGTCGGCCGAGGTCATGAAGACCGCGGTCGCCCACCTCGAGCCGCACATGGAGCGCAACGAGGACGACGAGGGCAAGGGCACGATCGTGCTCGCCACGGTCAAGGGCGACGTCCACGACATCGGCAAGAACCTCGTCGACATCATCCTGAGCAACAACGGCTACAACGTCGTCAACATCGGCATCAAGCAGCCGGTGAACGCGATCCTCGACGCCGCGGAGGAGCACCGGGCCGACGTCATCGGCATGTCCGGCCTGCTGGTGAAGTCCACCGTGGTGATGAAGGAGAACCTCGCCGAGATGAACACGCGCGGCGTCGCCGCGCGGTGGCCGGTCATGCTCGGTGGTGCGGCGTTGACCCGCGCCTACGTCGAGAACGACCTGGCCGAGATGTACGCGGGCGACGTGCGGTACGCGCGCGACGCGTTCGAAGGCCTTCGGCTGATGGACGCCTTGATGCTCGCCAAGCGCGGCGGAGTGGCACCGGCCGACAGCGAAGAGGAGGCCCGCAAGGCCGCCGAGCGCAAGGCACGCCACGAGCGGTCGGCCCGGATCGCCGCCGAGCGCAAGGCGGCAGCCGGCCCGGAGATCTCGGTGGACGACGAGAGCGTGCGCTCGGACGTTGCGACCGACAACCCGGTGCCCACCGCGCCGTTCTGGGGCGATCGGGTGGTCAAGGGCATCCCGCTCGCCGACTACTCCGGGCTGCTCGACGAGCGCGCCACGTTCCTCGGCCAGTGGGGCCTGCGCGGCGCCCGCGGCGGCCAGGGACCGTCCTACGAGGAGCTGGTGGAGACCGAGGGACGGCCGCGGCTGCGCTACTGGCTCGACCGGCTGCTCGCGGACCGGGTGCTGGAGGCCGCGGTCGTGTACGGCTACTTCCCGGCGGTCTCCGAGGGCAACCAGCTGATCGTGCTCTCCTCGGAAGACCCGGCTTCGGAGGAGCGGGTCCGGTTCCGGTTCCCGCGCCAGGTCCGCGACCGTCGTCTGTGCCTGTCGGACTTCTTCCGGTCCCGTGCGGCAGCGCTCGACGAGGGGCGCCCGGACGTCGTCGCGTTCCAGGTCGTCACGATGGGCAACCGGATCGCCGAGTACGCCAACGAGCTGTTCGCGGCCAACAACTACCGCGACTACCTCGAGGTGCACGGCCTGTCCGTGCAGCTCACCGAGGCGCTCGCGGAGTACTGGCACGCGCGGGTGCGCTCCGAGCTCGGTTTCGCCGGCCAGGACCCGACCGACGTCGAGGACTTCTTCAAGCTCGAATACCGCGGCGCCCGCTACTCGTTCGGATACCCGGCCTGCCCGGACCTGGAGCAGCAGGAGCAGATGTTCGAGCTGGTCAAGCCGCACCAGATCGGCGTCAAGCTGTCCGAGGAGTTCCAGCTCCACCCGGAGCAGTCGACGTCCGCGATCGTCGTGCATCACCCCGAGGCGAAGTACTTCGCGGCCCGATGACCAGTCCGCTACCCGAAGCCGAGGTCGTCGGTTCCCGTCTGCCGGAGGCGGTCCTGTTCGATATGGACGGGACGCTGTTCGACAGCGAGAAACTGTGGGACGTCGGGCTGGACGACTTGGCCCGGCACCTCGGGGGCTCGCTGTCCCACTCGGCGCGGGTCACGATGATCGGGGCGCCGCTCGCGCTGTCGATGGAGATCCTGCACGCGGACCTCGGGCGCCCCGACCTGGACGTGGAGTCCAGCGGGGCGTGGCTGGAGGACCGGATGCGGGAGCTGTTCCTGACCGCGCTGGTGTGGCGTCCGGGCGCGCGGGAGCTGCTGGCCGCCGTTCGCGCGGCGCGGGTGCCGACCGCGCTGGTCACCGCGACCCGGCGCAACCTCGTCGAGGTCGCGCTCGACACGCTGGGCCGGGAAAACTTCGACGCGGTGGTCTGCGGTGACGAGGTGGCGCACTCGAAGCCGCACCCCGAGCCGTACCTGCGCGCGGCGGCGTTGCTCGGGGTGAACCCGGGTGACTGCGTCGCGGTCGAGGACTCGGTGAACGGCACGGCCTCGGCGGAGGCCGCCGGTTGCCCGGTGCTGGTGGTGCCCAGCGAGGCGCCGGTGCCCGCGGGGCCGCGCCGGGTCCACCGGGAATCACTGGCCGGCGTCGGGTTGCCCGAACTCGCCGCGGTCCTCCGCGCGGTCGCCTGACGCCGCGCGTGCGCTGACGAGGTGAGTGGACCCGTTCGGGCGAGCTGGAGCTGGCCTGGGCGGGTCCACTTTCCCGGTGGTGGAGCGTCCGACACCCGACGGACGGTTGAGTCGGGAGAGGGCTAGAGTGCCCCGGGTACCGGGTGAGGCCGGTCGGACCACGGGGAGACAGGATGCAACCGCAGGAGCACGGCGGTAACGCTTCGTTACCGGCTCATGGTCAGGTGAACGGGTATCCGAGCGCCGGGCAACCGCCCGGGTACGGGGCGCCTTCGTCCGCTCGTCCGCAGTCCGCCCCGCCTCAGCAGGGGCACGGCGGGGGATACGGCCAGCCGCCGCAGGGATGGGGAGCGCCCCAGGCCGCGCCGGGCCGTCCCGCCCAGCCCGGCTACCCCCAATCCGGTTACCCCCAGTCGGGTTACCCCGCGCAGCCCGGCCAGCAGGGCCAGCCTGGCTACCAGGGCCAGCCTGGCTACCAGGGTCAGTCGGGCTACCCGGGCCAGCAGGGGTATCCCGGGCAGGCCGCGCAGCCGGGCTACGGGCCGCAGTCCGGCCGACCGGGTTACCCCGCCGGCGCAGCACCCCAGGGAGCGCAGGGATACCCCGGCGCGCCGGCCTATCCGGGAACGCAGGGCCACCCCGGAGCGGCAGGTCACCCCGGAGCGGCAGGTCACCCAGGAGCAGGAGGTCACCCCGGAGCCGGGGGATACCCGGGAGCGCAGGGATACCCCGGCGCGCACGGTTACCCCGGGCAGGCGGGTCACCCGGGCCAGCCCGGCTACCCCGGCCAGCAGGGTCACCCAGGCAAGCAGGCGTATCCCGGTAACCCTGGCAACCTCTCCGAGGGCGCCAACGACTCCGAGGCCGGGCTCTGGCACCGCCCCGGCGTCAAGCTCATCGTCGGCAGCGCGATCCTGTTCGTCGTCGGCATCGGACTCACGGTCGGCACCTACGCGTCCGCCGACGCGGGCGGCACCTACTTCGTCGCCTACGGCCCGATGATCTTCGGCTTCATCGGTGTCATCCGCGGCCTGATCCAGATGGCCAAGGGCTGACCCACCCCGAAACGGCGCGCTCCCCAGCGTCCGAATAGGCCTTTTCAGAAGCCGCGCACGTGCGCGGCGGAAGAAACGCGTCCGCAGCGTGGTGACGGGAAACCGACAGCGGTCGGTTGAGGCACTTGTTGCAATTCGGGACTACATTCGCAGCCACGGTAGGGCTTAGGGGTAGGCCCGCCGATCTCGGGAGCGGCGGTCCCGGCGTCACCGGATCGCGCTCCCTGCGAGGCACCGTTGGCAGGTGCCCCGGCGGGCCGGTTCCGGCGGCCCAGATACCGCGATCCCACGCGGTCGCGGCCACGCCACACCACATGTCGCGTTGGGGAGTTCACGGGGATGAAGCGACACGTACGTGATGAATTTTATGTACTGGGTGAAGGGATCCTCACCCACGAGGACGGCGAGCCGCACTGCCGGCGTCCGTCCACAACCGCATCGCTGCGGAAGTTCCGGTTCTCGCGGCTCGGCCCCCTGGGCGAGCCGAACAGCCCGGCGCTGATCAGCAAGCTGGGGCTGGCGATGACGGCCGGCCCCGAGCAGGGCGACGACCAGATCGCGAACCGGATCCCGGCCGGGTACACCTACCTCGGCCAGTTCATCGACCACGACCTGACGATGGACGCCACCCGCACCGGGCTCGGCACCGAGGTCACCGTCGACGAACTGCTCCAGGGCCGGTCGCCCGCCCTGGACCTGGACTCGGTCTATGGCCGGGGGCCGTACTCCGCCGACCGGGTGTACTACGACTCCGACGGCGTCTCGCTGAAGATGGGCGCGACCGAGCCGGTCCGCGGCCCGGGGACGAACGTCCCGCTCGACGGCTTCGACCTGCCGCGGGTCGGCATCGGCGCGACACGCAAGGAACGGCGTATCCCGCTGATCCCGGACGAGCGCAACGACGAGAACCTCGCGGTCGCCCAGACCCACCTGGCGTTCCTGCGCTTCCACAATCGAGTGATCGCCGACCTCGCCGACGACGGCGTGCCGACCTCGCGGCTGTTCGACATGGCCCGCGACCGGGTGGTGAAGCACTACCAGTGGATGGTGCGCACCGACTTCCTGACGCGCGTGGTCGACACCGCGATCGTCGACGACGTGTTCACCAACGGACGCAGGTTCTTCGAGGTACCCGGCAGCGCCGGCCCGCACGCGGAAGCCGGTTCCGAGGCGCTGCCCGGCGACCGGCCGACGATGCCGATCGAGTTCTCGGTCGCGGCCTACCGCTTCGGGCACAGCATGATCCGCAGCGCCTACCAGTGGAACCGGATCTTCCGGCGCGGCGGCGTCGTGCCCGGAACGTTGTTCCTGCTCTTCGTCTTCTCGGGGACCAGCGGGAACTTCGACGCCGGAGCGTCGCTCGAGGACTTGAACGACCCGAACTCGGGCACGATCGACCGGCTGCCCACCAACTGGATCGCGGACTTCCGCCGCCTCTACGACTTCGGCGGCGCCGGGATCCCGGAGCTGGTCATCCCGCCGGAGGAGTCCAACCTCGCGCGGCCGATCGACACGCTCCTGGTCGATCCGTTGCGGCGGCTGCCCGCCGGGTCGTTCGGTGCGCGGGGCACCGGTCCGGTCCAGGACGAGCACCGCAACCTCGCGTTCCGCAACCTCACCCGCGGCGTCGGGCTGCGGCTGGCCAGCGGCCAGCAGATGGCGGAGCTGTTCGGGCTGGAGCCGCTGAAGCCGGCCGACCTGCTCGCCGGCAACGGGGGAGCGGTGTTCACCGACCTCACGCCGGAGGAGGAGACCGAGCTGACCACCCGCACGCCGCTCTGGTTCTACATCCTGCGGGAGTCCGAGCTGAACGGTGGGCGGCTGACCGGCGTCGGCGGGCGAATCATCGCCGAGACGTTCCACCGCGCGATCGAGGGCAGCAAGATCTCGATCGTCCGGGATCCGTTCTGGCGGCCCACGCTGGGCCCGAACCCGGGGTCGTTCACGATGGTCGACCTGCTCCGGTACGCGTTCGAGGACCGTCCGGAACTGCTCAACCCGCTGGGGGGCTGAGGGACTCGCGGCGGCCGTCCGGGCGCGAGGGGTGCTCGGACGGTCGTCGCGATATTCACTGGCCTCGCACCGGCACGCCCGGTTAGCGTGCCGGCATGAATACGCATGCGCTTCGGCTGCGCACCGCCTGACGGCGGTGCTCCCCAGCGCCCAGAGGTAGGCGTCGTAGTCCGGTCGGTGGTTGCTGTCCCCGACCGGCTTCCGCTACCCCTCATGTGGACGCCATGCGCGTACCGCCGTCGACGGAGCTGACCTCTTCTTCCGCCGATGCGCAGGACGTTCCATGTCTCGATCTTTTGCCGGCCCGCACGAGCTGGGCCAGAACTTCCTTGTTGACACCCGGGTCGTCCGGGACCTCGTGGCGCTGGTGCCCCGCGGCGCAGAGCGGGTCGTCGAACTCGGCGCCGGCGCCGGTGCGATCACGGCCGCGCTGGTCGACGCCGGTCATCGCGTCACCGCCGTCGAACTCGACCCCCGTCGGGCCGCCGCGCTCCGGCGGCGCTTCGGCGACCGGGTCGACGTCGTCCGGGGTGATCTTCTCCGGTTCGAAGAACCGGACGGGCACGACCTCGTCTCGAACGTGCCGTTCGGAATCACCACGCCGTTGCTGCGCCACCTGCTCGGCCAGCGGACGTGGGGCACAGCCGTGCTGCTCGTCCAGTGGGAGGTGGCCCGCAAGCGAGCGGCGCTCGGGTCGACCACGATGCTCACCGCGTCGTGGTGGCCCTGGTACACGTTCGGGCTGGCCGGACGCGTGCCCGCACGTGCCTTCCGCCCGATGCCCAGTGTGGACGGCGGGGTGCTGGTGATCGAGCGGCGTCCGGAGCCGCTGGTGCCGCCCGGTGAGCGGGCGGCGTACCAGGCGATGGTGCGGCGGGTGTTCACCGGCCGGGGAGCAGGCGTCGGCGCGATCCTGCGCGGGATGCTCCCCGGGCGGGTGGTCGCGCGCTGGCTGGATGCGCACCGGATCGCAGCGGGGACGCTGCCCGGCCGTCTCACCGCAGAGCAGTGGGCCGCACTCCACCGGGCGGCGCTCCACCGCACGTCGAGCTGACACCGCACGGGGGTACTGACGCGCGACGGCCGGGACCTCGAAAGGCCCCGGCCGTCGACGTTCTCAACTCACTCGTACGAGATGGCCGCCAGCACGTTGAGCCGCGCGGCACGCAGCGCCGGAAGCAGCGCCGCGATCACCCCGACCAGGACCGAGAAAATCAGGTACGTCCCCATCCAGCCCCAGGGCAGCGCGAAGTGCGTCAGGCCTTGGGACTTGAGCGCCTGCACCACCGCCGCGCCCAGGCCGACCCCGACGACGATGCCCAGCAGCGCGCCGAACACCGAGATCACGATCGACTCCACCGTGATCATCCGCGTGGTCTGCGACCGGCGCAGTCCGATCGCCCGGAGCAGGCCCAGCTCGCGGGTCCGCTCGACCACCGACAACGCGAGCGTGTTGATGATGCCGAGCACCGCGATCAGGATCGCCAGCGCGAGCAGGATCTGCACGATCCAGAGGATCATGTCGAAGATGCCGGTGATGTCGTCGATGAACGCGCTCTGGTCCTGCACGTTCACCTCAGGGCTGTCGGCCAGGAGCGTCTTGATCTCGGCCTCGACGTCCTTCACGGAGGCACCGTCCTCGACCTTCACGAACGCCTGCGACGGCTGGGCGATCTGGAAGTTCTGCGCCGCGTCCTCGCCGGCCATGAATCCGCCGGTGGCGTCGTTCTGCTCGTAGATCCCGACGATCTCGTAGTTCTCTTGGTCGCCGCGGATCTGCTGGACCGGGACGCTGTCTCCGACCTGGAGATTCTCGTCCTTCGCGGTGTCCTCGTCGACGATGATCTGGTTCGCACCGACCTGGTCGATCTCCCCGGACTTCGCCTTGAGCCCGATCAACCGCTGGGTCGCCGCCGGGTCGCTCATCGCGATCAGGAAGCTGTCCTCGTTGTTGATCCGCGCCGGGCCGTAGTAGAACCCGGCGACCTCTTCGACGCCGTCGGCCTGCTCGATCTTGTCGAGCGTGGCCACGTCGAACACCGGCGGCTGCGCGCTGGTCTGCTGCCCGGAGATGATCAGCTCGGCCTGGAGCGTTTCGCTGACCTGGCTCGCGATGCTCTTGCTCGCCGAGGCCGCGATCGTGCTGACGCCGGTGACCAGCGCGATGCTGACCATCAGCGCGCCCGCGGTGATCGCGGTGCGGCGCGGGTTGCGGGCCGAGTTGCGCCGGCCCAGCTGACCCGGGGTCGACCAGGCGAAGATCCGGCCGAGCACCGACACGATCGGCCGGCTGATGATCGGGGTCAGCAGCGTGATACCGATGAACACCAGCAGGACTCCGACGAGCAGGCCCCAGAGGGCACCGTCCGCGTCACTGATCAGGCCAAACGCCATGATCGCGCCGCCCAGGACGAAGATCGCCCCGCCGATCGACGTGACCTTCGTGAGCGGCTTGTCCGGAGTGGCGGCGTCGCGCATCGCGGCGATCGGCGGAATCCGGGACGCCCGGATCGCCGGGAACAGCGCCGCGATCAGCGTGATCCCGACGCCGACCACGAACGATGCGATGATCGCCGTGATCGGCACGGTCAAGATCAGATCGAGCTCCGCGCCGAGGAGGGCGTCGAACCCCTTGCCGAGGAGCCAGCCGATACCGATTCCGGCGATCAGCCCGAGCGCCGACCCGAGCAGGCCGATCACCAGCGCCTCGAACATCACCGACCGGATCACCTGCCCGCGAGCCGCGCCCATCGCGCGGAACAACGCCAGTTCGCGGGTCCGCTGGGCGACCAGCATCGAGAACGTGTTGAGGATCAGGAAGATCCCGACGAACAGCGCGACGCCGGCGAAGCCCAGGAAGAAGTAGTTGATGAACTTGAACCCCTCCCGAATGTCCTTGGAGGTCTGCTCGTTCACCTCGTCCCGCGTCTGCACGTTGTAGCCGCCGCCGACGACGCCCTCGATCGTCTTCTTCAGCTCTTTCTGGCTGACCCCTGGGTCGGCCTGGAGTTGGACGTCGGTGAACGCGTTCCGCTCGCCGAGCATCAGGTCCTGGGCGACCGGCAGCGTGAACGCGACGACCTGCGAGCCGCCGAGCGTGTCCCGATCACCGCTGTAACCGAAGATGCCGACGAGCTTGAACTCCTTCTTCGGCTGCAGCGTGAGGATGCCGATCGTGTCGCCGACCTTGAAGTCCAGCGACTTGGCGAGCGCCGCGTCCACCGCGACCTCGTCCGGCGCGGTCGGGCCGCGGCCCTCCCGCAGCTGGATCAAATCGTCCTCGCCACCCCAACTGCTGCCGAAGCGCGGCGCTTGGGCGGCCGTGACTTTGCCGTCCTTGCCGATCACGCGGGCACCCTCGACGAATACACCCGCGGTGGCTTTCGCGACGCCGGGAGCCGCCTCGATCTTTGGCACCAGCGAGGCCGGGATCGTGGCGGTGGCCGTGTCCGACCCGCCGTTGTTGTCCAGCTTCGACTTCGCCTGGACCTGCACGTCGATGCTGCTGTTGATGCCGGCGAAGAGCGCATCGAACGACTTTGCCAGCGACGACGTCATCACGATCGAGCCGGCCACGAACATCACGCCGAGGACCACGGCGAACGCGGAGAGCGTCAGCCGCAGCTTCCTCGCGAGCAGGCTCTTGAGTGTGGCGCGGAACATCAGGCGGCCCCGAACGTGTCCAGTGCCTTCATCTTGTCCAGCACCCGCTCGCTCGTCGGGTCGGTCATCTCGTCGACGATCTGTCCGTCGGCGAGGAACACGACCCGGTCGGCGTACGAAGCCGCGTTCGGGTCGTGGGTGACCATGACGATCGTCTGGCCGAAGTCACGGACCGAGTTCTGCAGGAACTGCAGCACCTCGGCGCCCGAGCGGGAGTCGAGGTTACCGGTCGGCTCGTCGGCGAAGACGACGTCCGGGCGGGAGACGAGCGCCCGCGCGCACGCCACGCGCTGCTGCTGCCCACCGGAGAGCTGCGTCGGCCGGTGCTTGAGCCGGTCGCCGAGGCCGACGGTCTTGATGACGGTGGCCATCCACTCCGGATCCGGCTTCCGCTTGCCGATGTTGAGCGGCAGCGTGATGTTCTCCTCGGCGCTGAGCGTCGGGAGGAGGTTGAACTGCTGGAAGATGAAGCCGACCTTCTCCCGGCGCAGCAGCGTTAAGCCCTTGTCGCCGAGCGTGTCCACCCGGGTGTCACCGATGTAGACCTCGCCGCGCGAGATCGAGTCGAGCCCGGCCAGGCAGTGCATCAGCGTCGACTTACCGGACCCGGACGGCCCCATGATCGCGGTGAACTTGCCCCGCTCGAACTCGGCGGTGACACCGGCGAGCGCGTTCACCCTGGTGTCCTCGGTGGTTCCGTACACCTTCCACACGTCGACCGCCCGCGCAGCGGCGATACTGCCGACGGCGTCGCCGGTCGATGAGTCGGTCAGCGGCGTAGTCACAGCCCTCTCCGTCCCGTTTCTTTTAGCCGGGCGCGCTGATTACACAGCGCGCCCTCAACCCCGTGTGCTGTCGATCGCAGCCTCTACCCCAACGTAGGGGGAGCCTCAAGGGGTATTCGTCGTCGTACGGTCTGGTCCTGACGTACGACCTAGGGGGGACACCGACCCCTGGGTCACTCTCAGGGTTCCCCTGAGCCCTACGGTTGTGGTTCCGCGGCAGCCGCCGTCACGGCCTCGGCGATGAACGGTTCGACGCGCTCCTTCGTGACGCCGAGGCCGGTGAGCACACCGTCGCTGCCCTCGTGCTCCAGCAGCGCCAGCAGAATGTGCTCGGTGCCGACGTAGTTGTGGCCGAGCCGGAGTGCCTCCCGGAACGTCAGCTCCAGGACCTTCCTCGAGTTTCCGTCGAACGGGATGAGGGCCGGGACCGTCTCGGCGGCCGGCGGCACCGTGGGCGTCACGGCGGCGCGTACGGCGTCCAGCGGAACCCCGGTGGCGACGATCGCCTTCCCCGCGATCGCCTCCGGCTCGGTCAGCAGCCCGATCACGAGGTGCGCCGGGGTG
Organism: Cryptosporangium aurantiacum; assembly: GCF_900143005.1. Classification (NCBI taxonomy): domain Bacteria; kingdom Bacillati; phylum Actinomycetota; class Actinomycetes; order Cryptosporangiales; family Cryptosporangiaceae; genus Cryptosporangium; species Cryptosporangium aurantiacum. The sequence continues at coordinate 97,149 of NZ_FRCS01000013.1, read as the reverse complement.
AGCTCGGCGTTACTGGCATCGCGGGCCGCCTCCTGCGCCGCGACGACGACGTGCCGCGCCCGCTGGGTGAAGCGCGCGAAGCCCTGCGACGGGTCGAGGCCGGGATCCCGCGGCGTGAACCGCTTCTGCGCGGCCTGCTTGGTCACGCCCATGCTGCGGCCGATGTCGGTCCAGGATGCGCCGGCCCGGCGCGCCTGGTCGACGAAGTGGCCGATCAGGTGGTCGGCGACCTCGCCGAGGGATTCGGCGGTCATCACCGCGGTGGAGAGCTGGTCGAGCGGATCGTCGTGCACCTTCTTGATGCCGGCGATGAGGCTGTCGAGTCCGACGGTGGGGGGCATCTGTGGTGTGGTCATGCGTCAACCCTAGGTTGACGTTCGCCTAGCGTCAACCCCGGGTTGACGTTCGTCAGGACTGCGGACGGACGAGGCCGGTCTCGTACGCGAGGATCACCGCCTGGACGCGGTCCCGGAGGCCCAGCTTCGTCAGCACGTGCCCGACGTGGGTCTTGACCGTCGTCTCGCTGACGAACAGCTCGCGGGCGATCTCCCCGTTCGAGCGGCCCCGCGCCATCAGCGTCAGCACCTCCTGCTCCCGCTCGGTGAGCGCGGACAGCGGGCCGCGCCGGTCGACGCCCGGCTCCGGCAGCCGGTCGGCGAACTGGTCGAGCAACCGGCGGAGGATGCGCGGCGACACCACGGCCTCCCCGGCCGCGACCGTGCGGATCCCGGCGATCAGCTCCTCGGCGGGGACGTCCTTGGACAGGAAACCGCTGGCGCCGGCCCGGAGCGCGCCCACCACGTACTCGTCCAGGTCGAACGTCGTCAGCACGAGTACACGGCTGGGCAGCCCGGCGGCGACGATGGCCCGGGTCGCGGCGACCCCGTCCATCCGGGGCATCCGGACGTCCATCAGCACGACCGACGGCAGCAGCCGCCGGGTCAGCTCGACGGCCTCGACCCCGTCGCCCGCCTCGCCGACGACGTCGAGGTCGGGCTCGGCGCCCAGCACCATCCGGAAGCCGGTGCGGAGCAGCGGTTGGTCGTCGGCCAGGAGGACCTGGATCCGTCGGGGTTGCGCGGCGTCGGTCACCTCGTCCCTTCCTGCAGTGGGGGTCCGTCCGAGAGCGTCGCTCCCGCCGGGGACGTCGTTCGTCCCGACGGCGGGGGCGAGGACCGGGAGACACCGTCGAGCGGCAGCCGGGCCGAGACCCGGAAGCCGCCGCCCGCCCGCGCGCCGGTCCGCAGCGTGCCACCGTAGAGGGCGACCCGTTCCCGCATCCCCACCAGGCCGTGGCCCAGACGAAGATTGCCGGGGGCCGGACCGTGCCCGTCGTCGGTCACCGTGATACGGACGCCGTCGACCGCGAACTCCAGCGCGACCTTGGCGTGCGCGGCGCCGGCGTGCTTCAGCGTGTTCGTGAGCGCCTCCTGCACGAGCCGGAACACGGTCAGGTCGACGCCCGGCTCCAGGTCGGTCGCGGCGCCGGTGACGGTCAGCTCCACCGGCAGCCCGGCCTCGCGCACCTGCTCGACGAGCTGCTCCAGCCCGGCGACGCCGGGGGCAGGCGGCGGTGGCTCCTCGGGGGCGCGCTCATCGTCCGAGCGCAGGACGTCGAGCAGGCGCCGCATCTCCCTCAGACTGGCCCTCCCGGTGTCCTCGATCGTGCGCAGGGCCTCGTCGGCGGCGTCCGGGTCGCGGCGGAGCGTCCGGCGGGCGCCGGTGGCCAGTACGCCCATCACGCTGACGTGGTGAGCGACCATGTCGTGCAGCTCACGGGCGATCCGGCGACGCTCGTCGAGGACCGCCTGGCGCGCCGCGGTCTCGCGGTTGAGCTCGGCCACGCGCGCCCGTTCCTCGAGCGCCGCGGTGTACGCCCGCCGAGTGAACACCGTCCTCCCGAGGAAGAAGCACGCCAGTAACGCGAGCAGCCCGGCCGAGACCGTGGCCCACCGTGGCCCGGTCGCCCCCGGCCCGACGAGCCCCACCGCCGCGCCGCACGCGCCCAGCGCCAGCGTCGCGAGCACCGCCTGTCGCAGCGGCGCCAGCGCGCCCCGGGTGTAGGCGAGGATCAGCGCCGCGACGGCGGCCACGCCCTGGCTGGCCGCCTGCCACTCGCCGAGCAGCATCGCGCCGCAGACCAGGCCGGTCGCGGTGAGCGGCGCGACCCGGCGCAGCGCGACCGGGACGACGCCGACCAGCGCCAGCCCGATCGCCCACGCCGGGCCGTCCTCGGCGCGAAGCGGCCCGGGCTCGAGCGGACCGGCTACCACCGCGAACAGCACGAGGATCGCGCCGGCCAGCGCCGCGTCGACGCCGAGCGCGCGCCAGGACGCGACCGGCGGCGCCGGTTCGCCGGCCCGGTCGTCCGCCGGCCGGTACAAATTCTCCGGCCAGGGCAGTCGCATGTCTCACATCTTCGCCGACCGTGTCCCGCGAGCCGGTGGCGGTGTGGCCGGACGGCTCCCTGCGGCCGGTGAGGCCACTGCGCCGCCAGGCCAGCCGCCAGCACGCGGCAAGCCCGCGTCGGCCCGCTCGCCGGCCCCCGCGCCCCGCGCCTGCGCCCTGGGCCTGCGCCCTGCGCGGTGCGCGGTGCCCTGCGCCCTGCGCGGTGCGCGGTGCGCGGTGCGCTGGGCCTGCGCGGTGCGCGGTGCGCGGTGCGCTGGGCCTGCGCCCTGCGCGGTGCGCGGTGCCCTGCGCCTGCGCGGTGCGCGGTGCGCGGTGCGCTGGGCCTGCGCGGTGCGCGGTGCCCTGGGCCTGCGCCCTGCGCGGTGCGCGGTGCCCTGGGCCTGCGCCTGCGCCTGCGCGGTGCGCGGTGCCCTACGCCTGCGCGGTGCGCGGTGCCCTGGGCCTGCGCCCTGCGCGGTGCGCGGTGCCCTGCGCCTGCGCCCTGCGCCTGCGCGGTGCGCGGTGCCCTGCGCCCTGCGCGGTGCGCGGTGCCCTGTGGTGCGCGGTGCCTGCGCCCTGCGCGCCCTGCGCCCGCGCCTGGCGGGCTCTGCGCGCCCGGCGGGCGCAGCGGACCCGGCGGGCGCAGCGGACCCGGCGGGCGCAGCGGACCCGTGCCCGGCGTGCGCTCTGCGGGCCCCTGCCTTCGGCGGGCTGTGCGCCCGGCGGGCTGTGCGCGCCCCGTGCCTGGGGCCCCGGCGGGCTGTGCGCTCGGCGGGCTGTGCGCGCCCCGTGCCTGGCGCCCCTGGCGGGTGTAGCGCGCCGCGGGGTGCAGCGGGCCGCGCGGCCGTGGATGCAACGGGTAACAGGCGCAGCGCGCAGTGGGTGCAGCGGGTGCAGGGGGCCAGTGGGGTGCAGCGGCTGCGGGGGCGGGGCGACGGGCCGAGCGCTGCTGGTCAGTCTTCGGCGGCCGGGGTCGGTGCCGCCTCGGTGAGCGGAGGCAGCACCTCCGGGAACGGCGGCGGCGTACCGCCGTGCGCCGGGCACAGCTCCTGGTGGTCGCACCAACCGCAGAGCGGGCCGGGGTTGGCCCGGAACTCGCGCGCGGTGGTCGCCCGATCGATCGCGGTCCAGAGCGCCTGGAGCGTCCGCTCGAACCGGATCAGCTCGTCGGGGTCGGGGACGTAGTCGAGCACCTCGCGGTCGCCGAGGTAGAGCAGGCGCAGCAGCCGGGGCACGACACCCCGGGTGCGCCAGATGACCAGCGCGTAGAACTTGAGCTGGAACATCGCCTTGCCCTCGAACGACTCGCGGGGCGCTGCGCCGGTCTTGTAGTCGACGACCCGGATGTCGCCGCTCGGTGCGACGTCGATGCGGTCGACGAAACCCCGCAGCCGCAGGCCGGAGTCGAGCACGACCTCGACCAGGCGTTCGCGCTCGGCCGGGGCGAGCCGGTTCGGGTCTTCCAGCGTGAAGTAGGCGGCCAGCAGCGATCGAGCCGACGCGAGCCACTCGGTCAGCGCCTCCGGCGTCTCGAACAGCTCGGCCAGCTCCGGCGCCTCGGTGCTCAGGCGGGCCCACTCCGGCTCCAGGAGGGCCTCCGCCGCATCCGGGGAACGTTGACCGGGCGGCAGGTCGAACAGCCGCTCGAGCACAGCGTGGACGAGCGTGCCGCGGGTGGCGGCGGTGGTGGGACGCTGGGGCAGCCGGTCGATGCTGCGGAACCGGTAGAGCAGCGGGCAGGTCTTGAAGTCGGAGGCCCGCGAGGGTGAGAGCGACCCGATAATCGTCAGCGCGGTCCGCCCGTCCGGACCCGGGCCGCCGGGAGCCGGCGCGCCGGAGGTGGGAAGCGGGTCGGTCGCGGTGCTCATGCCGGTCAGGTTAGGCGAGCCCACCGACACTTCGCCGCCGTCAGCCCAGACCGGTGGATAACTCCGCCCCCGCCGCCCCTGCCGCGTCCGCGACGCCTACCGCGCCGGCGCCCGCCCGGCCCCGCCCGCAAGCACGCGCCGCCCACCTCGGCGTACCAGGAAATCTGGCCAACTATCGACCTGTCACGCGTCGGGGATACGTCGGTAGACGGCCAATCTTCGCCGCAGCCGCAGCCGCAGCCGCAGCCGCAGCCGCAGCCGCAGCGCGGGGCAGAGGCGCACGCGCGGGCGGAGGGCGCGGGCGCAGGGGCGCAGGGCGCGGGCGGAGGGCGCGGGCGGAGGGCGCAGGCGCAGGGCGCGGCGGAGGGCGCGGGCGGAGGGCGCAGGCGCAGGGCGCGGCGGAGGGCGCGGGCGCTGGGGCGCAGGGCGCGGGCGGAGGGCGCAGGCGCTGGGCGCGGAAGCGGGCCGCAGCACGGAACCGGGCCGCGGGCGCCGCGGGCGCTGGGCGCGGGGGCTGGGCGCGGGGGCAGGGCGCGGGGCGCGGGCGCTGGGCGCGGAAGCAAGCCGCAGGCGCGGAAGCAAGCCGCAGGCGCGGGCGCAGGCCGGAGACGTGGGCGCGGGCGCGCGGCGCCCGCCACCCTGGGCGGGCCGGGTACCGGGGATGGCGATTAGCATCGGGCGCTGGACTAGCGAAGGAGACACTGGTGACGAGCGCCGAGACCGAGCGCGTGACGCACGAGAGCGCGATCGAGGGTCGGCCCCCGGCGGCCGAAGGCGCCCATAACCGGACAATGGTAACGAACGTGACACCCGAACACGCCCGGGCGGGAAGTGTGAGCGATCCCACTGATCCGGTCGGTCCGCCAGAGCGACCGGTCGGCGCGAGCCGTCGAGGACCGTTCGCTCCCGGTGACCGTGTGCAGCTCACCGACCCCAAGGGCCGGTTGCACACCGTGCTTCTGGAGCCCGGCCGGTCGTTCCACACGCACCGCGGCGCGCTGGCCCACGACGACCTGATCGGCAAGCCCGAGGGCATTGTCGTACAAGCCAGTTCCGGCACGCAGTACCTGGCGTTGCGTCCGCTGCTCTCGGACTTCGTGCTCTCGATGCCGCGGGGCGCGCAGGTGATCTACCCCAAGGACGCCGCCCAGATCGTCGCGATGGGTGACATTTTCCCCGGCGCACGGGTGCTCGAGGCCGGCGCCGGTTCGGGCGCGCTGACCTGCTCGCTGCTACGCGCGGTGGGGGAGCGCGGTGCGGTCTACTCGTACGAGCGCCGGGAGGACTTCGCCGACATCGCCAGGGTCAACGTCGAGCGGTTCTTCGGCGGCCCGCACCCGGCCTGGTCGCTGACCGTCGGCGACGTGGCCGACGCGCGCGGCCTCGAGGTCGACCGGGTGATCCTCGACATGCTCTCGCCGTGGGAGGTGCTCCCGACGGTGGCGCCCGCGCTGGTGCCGGGCGGCGTCCTGATCGCGTACGTGGCGACGACGACGCAGCTCTCGGCCACGGTCGAGGCGCTGCGGGAACACGGCTCGTTCACCGAGCCGCGGTCGTGGGAGACGCTGGTCCGCGACTGGCACGTCGACGGGCTGGCGGTGCGCCCCGACCATCGGATGGTCGCCCACACCGCGTTCCTGATCAGCACCAGGCGCCTGTCCGACGGCGTCGTCGCCCCGAAGCGCCAGCGCAAGCCCTCCAAGGGCGCGGAGGCCTACCAGGCCCAGAAGACCGGCAAGCCCGACCCTGGTGCGCGGCCCGCCGAGGGCCAAGCCTGACGGCCCACAGCAAGGTCGAGGCGGCCTCGCGCGCGGACGCCAGCCTCGTCCTCGGCGGGCTCCAGGTCAGAACACGAGCGCTAGCGCACTCGTCAGGCGGCGGGGCCCGCTACTGGGAGGCCGTCGTCGGCGCGGACGACGTGAATGCAATCGCCGGGGCACTCCTTCGCCGAGTCGATCACGTCCAGTCGCAGCCGCCCCGGTACCGGCACCTGCTCGCCCTTGGCGGTCCGTAGCTCACCGTCGTCGCCCTTCACGTAGGCGAGCCCGTCGATGTCGAACTCGAAAACCTCCGGGGCGTACTGGACGCAAAGACCGTCGCCCGTGCAGAGATCCTGGTCGACCCAGACCCGCAGCGGAGCCTCGGTGCCCGCACTCTCCGACACGTGTCCTCCCTCGGCCCCACCGGTGCGTCTGCCGACTGAATCGGCGCTGCCAGCGTAGGCACGCCGCACGGTCACCGCCCACCGGGGAGGAGAGGTTGGCACCGCCGTTTACCCTAGGTGAACCTGGCGTGTCGACCCGTCATGTCCCTACACCGCATGAGTGAACAGGACAAAGTTTCCCTTCTGTGACGCGGGCATCGACTGCACGACGGCTCTGTGGGTGAGTCGGTACTGTTGGTGCACCGATCACCGGGGGAGGTGGCCGCTCGTGAACACAAACCGAGACGACGCGCACGGCAATGCGCGCCGCGAGGCGGAGGTCCGCGATCTCACGGCCCAGGTGGACTTCCTCCAGGAGGAAGTCCAGCTCCTGCGCCGCAAGCTCACGGAAGGGCCCCGGCACGTCCGGACCCTCGAGGATCGTCTTGCCACCGCGCAAGCCACGATCTCTCGCCTCACGGAACAGAACGACAAACTGGCCTCGACCCTTCGAGAAGCGCGTACCCAGATCGTTGCGCTGAAAGAGGAGATCGACCGGTTGGCCCAGCCGCCCAGCGGCTACGGGGTCTTCCTGGCCGCACACGACGACGGCACCGTCGACGTGTTCACCGGCGGACGCAAACTGCGTGTCGCCGTCTCCCCGTCGGTGGAGCTCGAGTCGCTCCGCCGCGGCCAAGAGGTCATGCTCAACGATGCCCTCAACGTCGTGCAGGCCCTCGGTGTGGAACGGGCCGGCGAAGTAGTGACGCTCAAGGAGGTCCTGGAGGACGAGACGGGCGTGCGCGACCGCGCGCTCGTGCTGTCCCGCGCGGACGAGGAGCGGGTCGTGTACCTGGCCCATACCCTCGACGAGGTGCAGTTGCGGGCAGGCGACGCGCTCCTGCTGGAGCCGCGGTCGGCCTACGCCTACGAGCGCATCCCGAAGTCCGAGGTCGAGGAGCTCGTGCTCGAAGAGGTGCCTGACATCGACTACACGTCGATCGGTGGCCTCTCGTCCCAGATCGAGCAGATCCGGGACGCGGTCGAGTTGCCGTTCCTGCACGCGGACCTGTTCCGCGAGCACGAGCTGCGGCCGCCGAAGGGCGTCCTGCTCTACGGCCCGCCCGGCTGCGGTAAGACGCTCATCGCGAAGGCGGTGGCGAACTCGCTGGCCAAGAAGGTGGCCGAGGTGCGCGGCGACACCGGCACGAACGCCGGCAAGTCGTTCTTCCTCAACATCAAGGGCCCGGAGCTGCTCAACAAGTACGTCGGTGAGACCGAGCGGCACATCCGCCTGATCTTCCAGCGTGCGCGGGAGAAGGCGTCCGGCGGCACCCCGGTGATCGTGTTCTTCGACGAGATGGACTCGATCTTCCGTACCCGTGGCTCCGGCGTCTCCTCGGACGTCGAGAACACGATCGTTCCCCAGCTGCTGTCCGAGATCGACGGCGTCGAAGGCCTGGAGAACGTCATCGTGATCGGCGCGTCCAACCGCGAGGACATGATCGACCCGGCGATCCTGCGGCCGGGCCGGCTGGACGTGAAGATCAAGATCGAGCGTCCGGACGCCGAAGCGGCCAAGGACATCTTCAGCAAGTACATCACCGCCTCGGTGCCGATCCACGGCGACGACGTCGCTGCCAACGGCGGCTCCCGCCAGGCGACCCTGGACGCGATGATTCAGGGCGTGGTGGAGCGGATGTACACCGAGACCGAGGAGAACCGCTTCCTCGAGGTGACGTACGCCAACGGCGACAAGGAAGTCCTCTACTTCAAGGACTTCAACTCCGGCGCGATGATCCAGAACATCGTTGACCGGGCGAAGAAGATGGCGATCAAGGACTTCCTGACGCTCAACCAGAAGGGCGTCCGGATGCAGCACCTGCTGGACGCCTGCGTCGATGAGTTCCGGGAGAACGAAGACCTCCCGAACACGACCAACCCGGACGACTGGGCTCGGATCTCCGGTAAGAAGGGCGAGCGGATCGTTTACATCCGCACGCTCGTCTCCGGCGGCAAGGGCAGCGAGGCGGGTCGGTCGATCGACACCGTGAGCAATACGGGACAGTATCTCTGACCCGCCGATGACGGGCCGCCCGGAGACGCACTACGGTCTCCGGGCACCTCTCCGCACCGAAACCGGGACCATCCGCTGAGATGACGCAACAAGGCGCCACGTGAAGACGATCACCCGCCGGCTCACGGCGGCGCTCCCGGTCCGTGGGTGGTTGCTCCTCGCGCTGCTTTATGTGCTCGCGGTAGCGCTGGCGCTGATCACCAACCCCCAGTTCGGCCCGGACTCCCGCATCTACCTGGCCTGGACCTACTGGTACCTGGGCCACCCGCAGGCCGAGGCCGCGCAGCTCTCGTACAACTACATGTGGGACAACGCCGGCCTGAAGGACTGCTGGTCCTGCTGGCCGGACGACTATCACGAGAAGTTCTTCACGGGGCAGTACGCGGCGGTCGTCGGGCCGCGCGTCCTGCTGCCGTTCCTCTCCGCGCCATTCGTCGCGCTGATGGGGCCGATGGGCATGCTCGTCGTGCCGATCGTCGGCTACGCGCTGGCCGTCGTCGCGACCGTGCTGCTGGCGTCCCGCCTCTGGGGCCAGCGCTGGGCGCTGCTCGCGGGCACCGTGCTGCTGCTGCCGGTCTACGTGTCCCGGTGGAGCGTCGTCGCGCACACCGAGGGCCCGGCGTTCGCGCTGCTGGCGTTGCCGTTGCTGCTGCTGCCGCTGGCCAAACGCGTCACTCGGAAACACCTGATCGCGTACGTCGTCCTGGTCGGCATCGGGATGCTCAACCGGCAGTTCGCGATCGCGCTGCCCGCCGCGGTCGGGTTCGCCTGGCTGCTGGTGGCCGTGCGGGACCGCAAGTTCCGCAACGTCTGGCTGCCGTTCGCGTTCTGGGGCAGCTTCGTCGGCTTCGGCATCCTGCTCGCGCAGATGCTGATCACGCCGATGATCTTCGGCGGCGAGGAACTGTCGCTGACCGGGCAGTTCAACGCGCTGTCCCAGCAGTACTTCCAGTCCCAGGGGCTCGGCGCGTTCCCCGACGTCACCTGGAACATCATCACGTCCGACCTGCTGCGGGTCCGGTACGACCTGGTACTGATGGCGCTGCTGGTGATCGTGACGGTCGCCGTGGTCTGGCGATTCCGCAGCGAGATCTCCGCGATGGCGGCCGGGGCGTTCCTGGCGGTCAGCGCGATCAACATCGTCGAGTTCTGGCCCGCGTCGTTCCGGTACCACGCGCCGATCGTCCCGCTGCTCGTCCTGGCCGGCGTGGCACTGCTCGCCGACCTGTGGGGACCGGTCCGGCAGCGTCCGTCCCGATCGACCGAGACCGCCCCGCGGCCCCCGGCGTACCGCCTCCCGGCGAAGGCCGTCGCGGCGGCCGCCGCGACGATCCGCCCGGCCCGGCGATGGTCGCCCACGCGCCGCGGCCTGCGCTGGATCGGTGTGCTGCCGCTGCACGGCTGGACGGTGATCGCGTCGCTGCTCGCGCTGACCTTCGCCGAGCTGTCGGAGCGGACCTGGCACTACGGTCCGAGCAGCATCTACCACCTGGCCTGGACCTACCGGATCCTCGGCTACTCACCCGCCGACGCCACCGCCCAGACCTACGTCGACCTGCGCAACATGCCGTTCTTCGGGTCCGGGTGCGGTGGTTCCTGCTGGGAGTACGGCGACTACTGGATCTACCAGCACGCGACGTCGGCCGACCCGAACCTGGTGTACCCGCTGCTGTCCGCGCCGTTCGTCGGGCTGATGGGGTCCGGCGGGCTGCTGGTCGTCCCGGTGATCGGGCTGCTGGTCGCGACCGTGATGCTGACGGTCTTCGCGGCGCGCCGCTGGGGCGCCGCGGCGGCCACGCTGACCGCGGTCGGCTTCCTGCTCACCGACCGGATCGCGGTCGCCGGCCTGGCGGGCACCGCGGACATGCTCGCGATCGCGCTGGCGATCGGCTGCCTGTTCACGCTGCCGCTGGACGGGCCGCGCAGCAGGCGGGCGCTGGCCACGTTCGGGGTGCTGCTCCTGCTGGCGCTGGCCAGCCGGTCGACGTCGATCGCGCTGGTGGGTGCCGTCGGCATGGCCTGGCTGTGCGCGAGCGTCTCCGCGCGGACGCTACGCAATCGCTGGTGGCCGTACGCGGGCGTGGCCGGGCTGGCGGCGGGCGGCATCGTGCTGCTCGGGCAGGTGAACACGATCGTGGACGCCCGGTACCTGGGCCGCGCCCGCGAGGTGATCTCCGAGGGCACCGGCGGTGTCGTCGGCTCGATCGCCGACCGGATCCACGACATGACCTCGGTGGACGGTACGTACATCGCCGCCGACGCCCTGCTCTGCGCCGTGCTGCTGGTGACGGTGATCGCCGCCCCGCTGCGGACGTTCCGCGACCCGCTGGCGGCGCTCGCGCTGGGCGGCGGCGTGGTCAGCGTGCTGCTGGGGCTGCTGGTCGGCGTGCCGTCCGGTGCGCGCCAGTTCAGCACCGTGTACCCGCTGTTCCTGCTGACCTCGGTCGGCGTCGTGGCGTCGCTAGTCGGGCGGTTGCGTCCGCGAATGCCGGACGAGGGGCCGGCGACCGAGCCTCCACCACCCGAGGAGCCGCGGGCGATCGCGGGACCCGTGGCCGAGCCGGAGATCCAGGAAGCGCCGGAGCCGGTTCCGGCCGGTGTGGCGGTCGCGAGCGGAGATTCCGGGCCACCGGATCCGTTCCCGGACACGCCGCACGCGCTCGCCGACGACGATCCGCGCACCGCCCTCCACCTGCCCGCACGCCCCGCGGCGGGCGGGTGACCGCGACCCGGTGCCACCGGACGACGGCGGGGTGTGGCGCGAAAGCCGTCGACCAGGCCGGGCGCCGAGACGCTGAGGTACGTAGGCTTCGTTCATGAGCGCGCGACGAATCATGGGCACCGAGGTGGAGTACGGCATCTCGGTCCCGGGCCAGCCCGGCGCCAACCCGATGGTCACCTCGTCCCAGATCGTCAACGCGTACGGGGCCCGCAACGACCCGGCGCGCAACGGTCGGGCCAGATGGGACTACGAGGAGGAGTCGCCGCTGCGCGACGCCCGCGGGTTCAACTACGGCGGGGCGCTCTACGATCCGGCGGAGGCGCTGGCCGATGAGGACCTCGGCCTGGCCAACGTCATCCTCACCAACGGCGCCCGGCTCTACGTCGACCACGCGCACCCCGAGTACTCCACGCCCGAGGTGACGAACCCGCGCGACGTCGTGCTGTTCGACAAGGCGGGCGAGTGGGTGATGGCCGAGGCGTCGCGGCGCGCGGCCACCGTGCCCGGCGCACCGCCGATCAACCTGTACAAGAACAACACGGACAACAAGGGCGCGTCCTACGGTGCGCACGAGAACTACCTCATGCGCCGCCGGACGCCGTTCAGCGAGATCGTCACGCACCTGACGCCGTTCTTCGTCACCCGGCAGGTGATCTGCGGTGCCGGCCGGGTGGGCATCGGCCAGGACGGATCGGGGACCGGGTTCCAGATCAGCCAGCGCTCCGACTTCTTCGAGGTCGAGGTCGGTCTGGAGACGACGCTCAAGCGGCCGATCATCAACACCAGGGACGAACCGCACGCGGACGCCGAGAAGTACCGGCGGCTGCACGTGATCATCGGCGACGCGAATCTGTCGGAGATCGCGACGTACCTCAAGGTCGGCACGACGTCGCTGGTGCTCAGCCTGATCGAGGACAAGGCGCTGCCCGGGGACCTCGCGCTGGCCGAGCCGGTGACCGACCTCCGTTCGGTCTCCCACGACCCCGGCCTGCAGCACAAGGTGAGTCTCCGCGACGGCCGGAAGATGACCGCGCTGGACATCCAGGAGATCTACTGCGAGCGGGCTCGCCAGTACGTCGCCGACCGGTACGGGGACGACGTCGACCCGATCACCAAGGACGTACTGGAGCGCTGGGAGTCGATGCTCGACCGGCTCCGCCGCGACCCGATGCTCTGCGCGACCGAACTGGACTGGGTCGCCAAGCTGCGCCTCCTCGAGGGGTACCGCGACCGGGACGGCCTGGGCTGGGACTCGCCCCGGCTGCAGCTGGTCGACCTGCAGTACCACGACGTCCGGAAAGAGAAGGGCCTCTACCACCGGCTGGTGGCCCGCGGCGCGATGAAACGGCTGCTCGACGACGACGAGGTCGCGAAGGCGATGCTCAAGCCGCCGACCGACACCCGCGCGTACTTCCGCGGCCGGTGCCTGGAGAAGTACGGCGCGTCGGTGGTGGCCGCGAGCTGGGACTCGCTGATCTTCGACGTCGGCCGGGAGTCGCTGGTGCGGGTGCCGATGCTCGAGCCGGAGCGCGGCACGCTCCAGCACGTCGGTAGCCTGCTCGATCGGTGCGACAGCGCGACCGAGCTGCTGGACGCGCTGACGGGTCCAGGACGTTAACTCTCGGACCAATTGCCGTTCCGGGGAGGTACCGTCGAGATGCGAACCGAGGGGAGACGCCATGAGCACCAGGGACAGCGGCGGACAGTCGCAGAGTAGCCGGGCCCGGCAGGACGTCGACGAGGTCGAGGCCGTCGAGGCGAATCCTGAGGTCGCCGAGCGGGTCGAGGAGCTGACCGAGGACGTCGACGCGATGCTCGACGAGATCGACTCGGTCCTCGAGGAGAACGCGGAGGAGTTCGTCCGCGGATACGTGCAGAAGGGCGGCGAGTAGCCCCCGACATCGAAGGCCGCCCGCAGCCAACGCTGCCGGGCGGCCTTCGTGCGGGTGGCGGTAGGGTTGCAGCAGGATTGACGCGTACGTACGAGAGAGGATCCAGGTGGCCACGGGTCTTGGCGCTACGGGGGGTCTAGGTGCTTCCGGCCGTTTCTCGAACCTGTTCACCGCGCCAGGGGGGTCGTCGTTCACCGAGTTCCTCAACCTGACCGCACCCGAGCTGCTTCCGGGGCGGCGTCCGTTGCCGCCCGGTGACCACGGCTCGGTCGCGCCGCACGGCACCACGATCGTCGCCGCCACCTACGCCGGCGGCGTGGTCATGGGCGGCGACCGCCGGGCCACCCAGGGCAACATGATCGCCCAGCGCGACATCGAGAAGGTCTTCCCGACCGACGCGTACTCGGTCGCGGGCATCGCCGGTACGGCCGGCATCGCGATCGAGATGATCCGGCTCTACCAGGTGGAGCTGGAGCACTACGAGAAGATCGAGGGCACCCCGCTGACCCTCGACGCCAAGGCGAACCGGCTGTCGATCATGATCCGTGGCAACCTGGGCGCCGCGCTCCAGGGCCTCGCGGTGATCCCGCTGTTCGCCGGGTACGACCTGGACGCCACCGACCCCGCGAAGGCCGGCCGGATCTTCGGGTTCGACGTCACCGGCGGGTGCTGGGAGGACCAGGGCTACTCGTCGGTCGGGTCGGGCTCGGTGTTCGCGAAGTCCGCGCTCAAGAAGCTCTGGAAGCCGGGGATGGACCAGACCGGGGCCGTGCGCGTCCTGGTCGAGTCGCTCTACGACGCGGCCGACGACGACTCGGCGACCGGCGGCCCGGACATCATCCGCAAGCTCTACCCGATCTTGACGGTCGTCGACGCCGAGGGCGTCCGGCGGCTGACCGACGACGAGGTCGGTGCGGTCGTGGCCGACGTGATCGCCGACCGTACGGCGAACCCGGGCGTCTGAAGTTCAGTTCTAGCGAAGGGGCCCCAGCACCGTGGCCATGCAGTTCTATGCCTCGCCCGAGCAGCTCATGCGCGACCGCTCGGAGTTCGCGCGCAAGGGGATCGCGCGCGGTCGCAGTGTGGTCGTGCTCAGCTACGCGGGCGGCGTGCTGTTCGTCGCCGAGAACACGTCCAACGCGCTCCACAAGGTCAGTGAGATCTACGACCGCATCGGCTTCGCCGCGGTCGGTAAGTACAACGAGTTCGAGGCACTGCGGCAGGGCGGCGTGCGCTACGCCGACCTTCGCGGGTACTCCTACGACCGCCGTGACGTCACCGCCCGCGGCCTAGTCAACGCGTTCGCCCAGCAGCTCGGCGCGATCTTCGGTGAGCAGTCCAAGCCGTTCGAGGTCGAGGTCTGCGTCGCGCAGGTCGGCGCCGAGGCCGGTGCGGACGAGCTCTACCGGCTCACCTACGACGGCTCGGTCAGCGACGAGCCGGGCTTCGTCGCGATGGGCGGGCAGTCGGAGGCGATCGCGACCCAGGTGCGCGAGAAGCACGACGCCGGGCTCGACCTGCGGGCGACGCTGAAGATCGCGGTCGACGCGCTGGCGTCGATCGGCGGGGAGAACGGCAACCCCCGCACGATCTCCGCGGCGCAGCTCGAGGTCGCGGTCCTCGACCGCACCCGGCCGGGCCGGGCCTTCCGCCGGCTGATCGGTGCGGCCCTGGAGGGCCTCCTCGTCACTGAAACTACTTCTGCGGACGCCGAGAGCGAGGCGTCGTCCGAGGAGCCGGAGTCGGCCGAGGGCACCGAGTCGTCGGAGTCGTCGGAGTCGTCCGACTCCTGAGCACCGCGCGCATGCCTGACATCGGTTGTCAGGCATGCGCGGCACACTGAGGGCGTGCGTGCCGACCGACTGCTCTCGATGCTGCTGCTGGTGCAGACCCGCGGCCGGATGACCGCGCAGGAGCTCGCCGACGAGCTCGAGGTGTCGGTACGCACCGTGTACCGGGACGTCGAGGCGCTCTCGGCGGCCGGGGTACCGCTGTATGCCGACCGTGGGCCGGCCGGCGGCTACCAGCTGCTGGAGGGCTACCGCACGAGGCTCACCGGCCTCACGATCGACCAGGCGGAGTCGCTGTTCCTGGTCGGTATGCCGGGCCCGGCCGCCGCGCTGGGCCTCGGCACCGAGCTGGCCGCCGCCGAGCTCAAGCTGCTGGCCGCGCTCCCGGCCGAGCTGCGCACTCGCGCCGAGCGCATGCGTGAACGTTTCCACCTCGACGCTCCCGGCTGGTTCCGCGAGGCCGAGCAGGTGCCGCACCTCGCGGCCCTCGCGGACGCCGTCTGGAACCAGCACCGGATCTACGCCCGCTACCGGCGCTGGCGGGCGCCCCGGGACGTGGAGCGGGTCTGGGATCCGCTGGGACTCGTGCTGAAGGCCGGGGTCTGGTACTTCGTCGCACGCAAGGTCCCCGGCGACGAGATCCGGGCCTACAAGGTCTCTCACCTGCTCGACGTCGAAGTGCCGGGTGAGCGGTTCGCGCGTCCGGAGGGCTTCGACCTGGCCGAGTACTGGCAGAAGTGGACGAGCCGGTTCGAGCGCAACCTGATCCGCGGCGAGGCCGAGGTGCGGCTCTCGCCGGCGGGGCTCGACCGGCTGCAACACCTGCTCGGGGGCCCTGCCATGACGCAGGCGGCCAGGGCGAACGCCGACCCGCCGGACCCGGACGGGTGGTTCCGCACCACGATCCCGGTCGAGCACATCCGGAAGGCGCACGGCGACTTTCTCGCGCTCGGCGCGGAGGTGGAGGTCCTGGGGCCGCCGGAGCTGCGCGCGCTGTTCGTCGGCACCGCGAGGGCGCTGGCAGCGCTGTATGACCAAGGCGCGCCCGCACGGGACGAACGGATCTAGTACGGTGCGTACCGCCGATGGGAATCGGACATTACGGGCGCACCGGTGCTCGTGGTACGGACGGGGGCTGCGGTGGCGACGAGGCTGGCAGTCAAGGCCGTCCGTGCGGCGATCAGCCTGAGCGTCGTCGGGAGCCTGTTCCCGATCGTGCGCGCGGTCGCCGCGCCCGCGGTCGGACGTCCGGTGACCCGGTGCGTCGTCGCCGATCGTCGGCTGGGGCAGATCAGCGGCCTCGTCGAACGCCCCGGGGGGTTCTCGGTCGTCAACGACACCGGCCCGGTGATCTGGCGTCTGGACGCCGGGTGCCGCCCGATCCGGCGGACCGTGCTCCGTCCGCCCGCCCCCCGTGACCCGGACGCCGTCCCGCTGGGCGGGAAGCGGTTCGACACCGAGGACATCGCGCTCGACGCGTCCGGGACGTTCTGGATCGCCGACATCGGTGGCAACACCGGCTACCGGCTCGCGGTGTCGCTGTTCCGGTGGCGGGTGGGTACCGCAGCGACCGCGGTCGCCCGGTACGACCTGCGCTACCCCGACGGGGCGCACGACGCGGAGGCGATGCTCGTCACCCGCCGTGGGGCGGCCGTCCTGGTCACCAAGACGGCCGGTGCCGCGGGCGTCTACGTCGCCGACGCGCCGCTGCGCCCGACCGGGTGGCTGCGGCTGGTCGGGCGCTTCGACGTGCGTCGCGCGTGCCCGGCGTGCCGGGCACGCAGCCGCCTGATCACCGGGGGAGCGGTGTCCCGGGACGGCACCCGGGCGGTGCTCCGCACGTACGACCGGGCGTTCGAGTGGTACGCGCCGGACGGAAACATCGCCCGGGCGCTGGTGACCCGGGCTCCGCGGCAGATCCGGTTGCCCGCGAGCCGTCAGGGCGAGGCGATCGCGTACACCACCGACGCCCGGACGCTGCTCACCGCGACCGAGCGCATACCGGCCCCGATCGGAGCGGTCCCGATCCGCGGTTAGAAGAACTCTCCCTCGTCGTCGCCGAAGAGCGCGTCACCGGCTTCGTCGAGGACCTCACCGGCGACCATTCCGCCGACGAACCCGGCGGCCGCGCCGCCCGCGACCGCACCCATCCCGTGCCCGCGGCGGCGACGGTGACCGTGGTGGCCGTAGCTGCCGAAGGCCCCCTGTCCTCCGTAGGCACCCTGTCCGCCGTAGGCACCTTGTCCGCCGTAGGCACCTTGTCCGCCGTAGGCACCTTGTCCGCCGTAGGCACCTTGTCCGCCGTAGGCACCTTGTCCGCCGTAGGCACCGGGGCCGCCGCCGAACCCGCCGTGGGAGCCCGCCAGCAGCTGCTGGAGCCAGCCGTCGAGGTATCCCGCCCAGTCGGTGTCACCGGCGGTCGCGTAATCGATCCGCAGGTGGTGGAACGTGTCCGCCCCGCCGCTGAACAGGCCGCCGCGCTTGTCGACCTCGAGCACGACGTCGACCGCCTGCGGCCCGGCGACGAACGTCACCTCGAGCTCGTTGAGCCGCCCGGCGTATGCCGGCGCCGGGAAGAACTCGATCTCCTGGTAGAACGGCAGCTGCTGCGGCACGCCCCGCAGCTGCCCGTACTCCACGTCCGCGCTGCGGAACGTGAACCCGAGGCGCGCGACCGCGTCCAGGAACAGCTCCTGTGCGGGCAGCGGGTGGATCGCCACCGGGTCGAGGTCACCGGCGTCGATCGCCTTCGCGACCGCGACCTCGGTGCGCAGCCCGACGGCCATGCCGCGCAGCGGCTGGCCGAACACCGCGGTGACCGGCGCCTCCCAGGGCACCGGGAACTGGAACGGGATCGATCGGTCGGTGTTCGCGGGCAGCTCGAAGCCGCCGGTGAGCGGGAGCCGGGCAAACTCGACGCCGCCCGCCTGCTCGTGGTCGCCGCCCTCGAACTCGACGCGGGTGACGAGGCCGAGCTCGATGCGTTCGATCGTGACGGTCCGGTCGCCGCCGCGGAGCCGGACCTCACCGCGCACCAGCTCGCCGGGCCGGCAGTCGCCGCGTTCCAGCACGGTGTCGACGGACGGTCCGCCGGCACCGAACGCGTGCATCAACTTCCTGAAGACCACGACATCTCCTCGGAAACTACCGGGAGGGGATTCCTCCCTTAGTGACCGTTCTAACGCGCACGGTGACCCGACAGTTCCGAGGTCCGGATCTGTGGGTCGGTGGTCCTTGTAGACGTGTCCGGCGGCCCCGGAGACTCCTCTCCATGAAGGACGTCCTGATCGTCGTCTACGACGGCGTCACGCTGCTCGACGTCGCCGGGCCGCTCCAGGTGCTGCACGCGCCGCAGGCCTACCGGACGCGGCTGGCCTCGCCGGACGGGGCGCCGGTGACCACCGACGTCGGCGTTCCGCTCGCGGTGGACACCGCGCTGTCCGCCGTCCGGACGCCGCCGGACACGCTGCTCGTCCCCGGCGACCTCGGGTTGCGCAGCGCGGACGGGATGCCGGACGGCGTCGTGGACCAGCTCACCCGGATCGCGCCGGACGTCCGGCGGGTCGCCTCGGTGTGCGGGGGTGCGCTGCTGCTCGCGGCGGCCGGCCTGCTCGACGGCCGGCGGGCGACCACGCACTGGGCGCTCTGCGAGGTGCTCGCGCAGCGGTTCCCGGCGGTCACCGTGGAGCCGGACGCGATCGTGGTCCGGGACGGGTCCCTGCTCACCTCCGCGGGGGTGACGGCGGGAATCGACCTGTCGCTGGCGCTGCTCGAGGAGGACCTCGGCCCGGACGTCGCCCGGACGGTGGCGCGCTGGCTGGTGGTGTTCCTGCAACGCCCCGGAGGGCAGGCGCAGTACGGCATCCCGAAACCGGGGCCGGTCCCGCGCAACCCGGCGCTGCGGGCCGCGGTCGACGCGGTCGCCGCCGACCCGGCCGCGCCGCACACGCTGGAGAGCCTCGCCCAGACCGCGGCGGTCAGCGCCCGCCACCTCGGCCGGCTGTTCCGCCGCGAGCTGAACGCGACCCCCGCGCAGTACGTCGAGTCGACGCGGCTGGCCGCCGCCCGGACGCTGCTGGAGTCCAGCGACGCGGTGCTGCCCGCCGTCGCCAGGCAGAGCGGCTTCGGTTCGGACGAGACGCTGCGGCGGGTCTTCCTCAAACACCTCGGCATCCCACCGCACGCCTACCGCGAGCGGTTCCACCCGTTCGGAAGGAACGACCGATGACCGCACCCGCCACCCCGCTGACGAAGGCCGTCGACGAGTTCGTCGAGGCGACTCACCCCCCGCTGGTACGGAACCACAACCAGCGCTCGTACCTGCTGGCGCGGGCGCTCGCCGACGCGCGCGGCCAGGACTACGACGTCGAGCTCGTCTACCTGATCTGCGCGCTGCACGACGTCGGGCTGACCGACGCCGGCGCCGGTACCCAGCGGTTCGAGGTCGACGGCGCCGACCGGGCCGCCGAGCTCCTGGAGGAGCACGGCGCGACCGACGCACAGATCGACACGGTCTGGGACGCGATCGCGCTGCACACCACGCCGAGCCTCACGGCGTCGCCGGTGTTCGGCCGCCGCCGCCCACCGGAGATCCGGATCGCGCACGCGGGCATCACCCACGACGTCCTCGGCGGACCGGACGGGCTGCCGCCCGGTTTCGCCGACCGCTTGCTCGCGATCTACCCGCGGCTCGGCGGCACGCCTGCCCTCACCGCGCTGATCGTCGCCCAGGTCGAGGCCGATCCGCGCAAGGCGCCGCCGTGCACGCTCCCCGGCGAACTCCTGCACCAGCGCCACCCCGACGCGCCCTACCCGACCTGGGACGCTCTGGTGGCCGTCAACGGCTGGGACTGACCCGCGTAGATCGTGGCCCGCTGCTAGCCTCTCGTGTGGACGCGGACGGACTGCCGAAGGGGCTGGATGAGCGCGGGTGCTGGGCCGCTGGCACGCGTCGGCCGGGTCGTCTGCATCGTCCTTCTCGCGGTTCTCACCGCGGTCGCGGCCTGCCAGAGCAAGACCCAGGACCCCGACGGTCCGACCGTCGAGGAGAAGCTCACCGAGGCCGGTTTGCGGGACGAGAACCGGCCGGCCAAACTCCGGATCGGCGTCTACGACTGGCAGCCGCTGCTCGGGTACGTGGCAGACGGCCGCAACGAGGGCTTCGACATCGACGTCGCGCGCTACATCGCGGCCAACCTCGGCTACGTCGGCGACGACAAGATCGAGTGGGTGCCGATCGACAACGTCGCGGACCGGCTCAAGTTCCTGCTCCAGGACAAGGTGGACCTGGTCGTCGCGAGCTTGTCGATCACCGAGGAGCGCAAGCGGTCGATCGCGTTCGCCGGGCCGTACCTCGTCATCGAGCAGAGCGTCATGGTGCCGGAGGAGCTGAAGAGTGAGATCACGACGCTCCAGGATCTGGTCGACCCGCGCTACAAGGTGTGCACGTCCACCGCGTCCACGTCGGAGAAGCTGCTTGCCGAGCGACGTGTCCCGTTTGTCGCCCGGAACAGCGACAAGGAGTGCTTCGAGGGCATGCAGAAGGGGCTCTACCAGGCGATGAGCACCGACCGGTCGGTGCTGTTCGGCTTCCAGAGCGAGCACGAGGACCAGTTCCAGGTGCTCGACCTGAAGCTGGCGACCGCGTCGAACCCGGGCGTGGAGGAGATCGGGATCGGCGTCTCGAAGAAGAACCCCGCGCTGCGCGAGCTGGTCGACTACTACCTCTACAAGAGTTACGCGGCCGACCGGCGGGGCGAGGTCACCGCGTGGCGCCAATCGTTCGCCGAGCACCTGAGCGTGCTCGGGGCACTGGACCAGCCGGAGCCCCATGACCACCCCGACCTCGTCGACAGCGACGCGAAGTACCCGACTCGATGACGCAGGCGACGCCGGGGCCCGCGCCCGCCGAGGCGTCCCGCAGGCACGAGAGCCAGGTGTTCTGGACGCTGGCGGTCGCCCTGCCCGCGGCGCTCTCGCTGCTCCGGCTGTGGATCGAAGCGGGCGGTCAGTTCCAGACGACGCTGCTGCTGGTCCAGAACGTCAACGCGGTGAACCTGTTCGCGACGACGCTGCTGGTGAGCATGCGGCTAGTGAGCGGCGTCCTGGTGCTGGCGTTCGCGGTCGGTGGTGTGCTGGTCCGTAGCGCGGACGCGAACGGAGCACCGGAGCGGCTCCCGCTGCTGGCCCGCTGGACCCGCCGGACACCGCTGTGGCTGCTGGGCGTCGTGTTCGGGCTCGCGCTGGCCACCTGGCAGATTCTCTACCTTCCGCTGCTGTTGCCGGCGTTCGTGCTGGTGTTCCAGTCGGTCCCGGAGTGGGGTCGGATCAAGCGGTGGCAGCGGTCGGCGGCGTCCGCCGCCGTGCTGTCGGTCTACGCCGGCCTGCTGACGCCGACCGCGGTCGACGCCGCCCGCCAGGGTGAGTACTTCGTGTTCGGCATGTTCGTCGTGCCGCCGCTGCTCGCGCTCGGGGTGGACGGGCCGGTGCCGCGGTGGTTCGCCGGGGTGCTGGCTGTTGCCGGTCAGATCGGCGTCGTGCTGTTCGCGGTGGCTGCCGCCGCGACCACGATGACGATGCCGGTGCTGCCGCTCACCGTGACGACCGTGCGCGACACCGACGGATCGTCGACGAACCTCCGCGGCTACGTGGTCGGCACCGACGACGAGCTGACCGCGATCCTGCAGGAGAGTGGCGGGGTGCGGTACGTGCACAACGACGCGATCACCGCTCGGACGCTCTGCCCCGCCTCGCCGGACCTGCCGGTCTATCGGCTGCGGGTGCACGACCTGCACATCGAGGACTCGCTGCTCGAGGCGTGGGGACGGCGGGTCCGCCCGGCTCCGACGATCGATGCGACCTGCCGCGTCCTGCAGTCCCCCCGTACCGCAGGCCCGCCCTGACGCACCCGGCCCGGCCGCCGCCGCCCGGGTGGCCGCGGACCGGGCGCCAGGAGGCCGGGCGGGCCTCCGGATCACACGTCGAGGGGCGGGCGGCGGCGGCCGTGGCCGGTCGCGGCCTCGAACGCCGCCGCGACCTGCAGCGTCAGCAGGTCCGAGCGCGGGCGGGTGACGATCTGCAGCCCGACCGGCAAGCCGTCCGGCGTGAACCCGGCGGGCACCGAGATCGCCGGAGCCCCGAGCACGGTCACGTGGTACGCCGAGCGCATCCAGTCCAGGTAGGAGTGCTGCTCCTGCCCGGCGACGATCCGCGGGTACTCCTCGTCGACGTCGAACGGGGCCACCTGGCTGACCGGCGCGATCAGCACGTCGTACACGTCGAAGAACGCCGCGGCCGCCCGGTAGGTCCGCGCCCAGGCGGCGGTGGCTCGCCCGACGTCGCCGCGGCTCAGTCCCCGTCCCTGGGCGATGTTCCAGGCCAGCGCCGGTTTGAACGCGTCCGGCCGGGCGTCGTAGGACGCGCCGAACGCCAGCTCGAACGCGTTCGCGCGGAGCGTCCGGAACACCAGGTCGGCCTCGGACAGGTCCGGCTCCGCCTCCTCGACGACGCAGCCCAGTTCGGCGAAGACCGCCGGTGCGCCGGACAGCACCGCGGACACGTCCGCCGAGATCGGCAGGCCGCCGAGCGTCGGGCTCCACGCGACCCGCAGCCCGGCCAGGTCACGCTCCAACGGCACCCGGAACGCGTCACCAGGTGTCTCCAGCGCGATCGGCGAGCGCCGGTCGGGGCCCGCGATCGCGGAGAGCAGCAGCGCCACGTCGGCCACCGTGCGGCCCATCGGCCCAGACGTGCCGATCGTGTCCCACGGGTTGTCGTTCGGGTAGGTCGGCACCCGGCCGGGCGTGGGCCGGAACCCGACCACGTTGCAGAACGACGCCGGGTTGCGCAGCGAGCCGCCCATGTCGCTGCCGTCGGCGATCGGGATCAGCCGAGCGGCCAGGGCGGCGGCCGCGCCGCCGCTGCTGCCGCCCGCCGAGCGTCCCAGGTTGTACGGGTTGCGGGTGACGCCGAACAGCGTGTTGAACGTGTGCGACCCGGCGGCGAACTCGGGAACGTTGGTCTTGCCGATCCGGATCGCACCGGCGTCCTGGATCCGCTGCACGACCAGCTCGTCGAACGCCGGGACGTTGTCGGCGAGCAGCGGCGAGCCGTAGGTGGTGCGCATCCCCGCGGTGTCGTGGGTGTCCTTGAACGCGATCGGGAGGCCGTGCAGCGGGCCGGGCTCGGCGCCGCGCGCGACCGCCTCGTCGGCAGCCGCAGCGGCGGTGAGCGCTCCCTCGGCGTCCAGCGTCACGATCGCGTTGACGGCCGGGTTGACGCGTTCGATCCGGTCGAGGTGTGCCGCGACGACGTCCCGGGCGGAGACGTCCCGGCGCCGCAGCCGCTGCGCCAGTTCGACTGCGTCCAGGTCACAGAGGTCATCCATGCCCCGAGCTTCCCGGAACCACCCACCGGTGTCACTGGGCGTCCCTGCCGCTCCGGGCGCACCCGGCACGGCAGGATGTGCCAGCGGAGCCCGGCGGCGTCAGTCCGCCGCGGCGGCCGGGGCGCGCTTCTTCGCCGCCTGGATCTCGGCGTAGACGTGCGCGCGGAGCTCGGTGAACCGCGGGTCGGCGCGGGTGGTCAGCTGGTCGCGTTCGGCGGGCAGGTCCACCGACAGCGTCTCCTGCACGATCGTCGGCGCTGACGACAGCACGACGACCCGCTCGCCGAGGTACACCGCCTCGTCGATGTCGTGGGTGACGAACAGGATCGTCACCCCGAACTTTTGCCAGATCGACCGGATCAGGTCCTCCAGGTCGGCGCGGGTCTGCGCGTCCACCGCGGCGAACGGCTCGTCCATCAGCAGCACCGACGGCTGGTACGCGACCGCGCGGGCGATCGCCACCCGCTGCTGCATGCCGCCGGACAGCTGCCACGGATAGGCGTCACCGCGGTCGGCGAGCCCCACCGCGGTCAGCGCCTCGTCGACCAGGCGGGCCCGCTCGGCGCGGCCGACCTTCTTCTGCTTGAGCGGCAGCTCAACGTTGCGCCGGACGGTGAGCCAGGGGAACAGGCTGCGCCCGTACTCCTGGAAGACGACGGCCAGGTCGGCGGGCGGCGCGGTGACCGGCGTGCCGGACAGCGTCACCGAGCCTCCGGACGGCTGCAGCAGCCCGGCGGCGCACTTGAGCAGCGTCGTCTTGCCGCATCCGGACGGGCCGACGAGGCAGACGAGTTCGCCGTCGGCGAGCGAGACGCTGACGTCGCGGAGTGCCTCGAAGTCGCCGTAGACCTTCCGTAACCCGCTGATCTCAAGCAGTGCGGTCATGGCTCAGTTCCCTCCGTCGCGCGCGGACCGGCGGAGGCCGAAGTACCAGCGCAAGATCACGCGTTCGGCGAGGCCGAACAGGCCGGCCAGCAGGACGCCGAGCAGGCCGAGCAGGATGATGCCGGTCCACATCTCCGGGATCGCGTAGCTCCGCTGGAACTGCACGATCGTGAACCCGAGACCGCTGGACGCGGCGAACATCTCGCTGATCACCATCAGGATGATCGCGATCGCGAGGGCCTGGCGCAGACCGGTCATGATCTGCGGGCTGGCGCCGCGCAGCACCAGCGTGCGCAGGCGGGTGAGCCCGCCGATCCGGTACGACCGGCAGACCTCGCCGAGCACCGGGTCGACCGCGCGGACGCCCTCGATCGTGTTGAGCAGCACCGGCCACACGCAGCCGAACACGATGACCGTGATCTTCATCGTGTTGTCGATCCCGGCGAACAGCATGACGACCGGGATGAGCACCGGCGGCGGCACGGCCCGTAGGAACTCCAGTACCGGCTCGGTGTAGGCGCGCAGCCGCGGGGACAGGCCGATCGCGGTCCCGACGGCGACGCCGATCACACCGGCTAGCAGGAACCCGGTGAGCAGCCGAACGACGCTGGGCAGCACGTCCGCCCGGAGCGTGGCGGGCGTCCAGGTCGGACCGAACGCGCGGGCCACGGCGTCCGGCGTCGGCAGGAAGAAGTTCTGGCCGCCGACGCTGGCGGCCCACCAGATGCCGATCAGCGCCGCCGGGAGGAGGAACCACCGCACGGGCTTCAGGACCAGCCTCATACCGGCACCTCCCGGCGTACCGACGCGTGCCACCGCAGCAGCCTCCGCTCACCGGCCCGGACGCCGACGTTGACCAGAACACCCAGCACACCGCAGGTCAGCACCAGCGCGTACACCAGCGCCGGTTCGGTGCCGGAGCGGGCGATCGCGATCTCCGCGCCGAGCCCCGGCGCGCCGATGACCAGCTCCGCGGTCACCGCGAGGATCAGCGCGACCGCCGCGCCGAGCCGGACGCCGGTGAGCACGTACGGCAGCGCCGACGGCCAGATCACGTACCGGATGCGACGCACCCGGTCGAACCGGAACGAGCGCGCGGTCTCGTCCGCGACCGGGTCGACGTCGGCCACCCCGGCGATGACCTGCACGTAGATCTGCCAGAACGCCGCGTAGACGACGAGCAGCAGCGTCGAACCCAGCCCGGTGCCGTAGACGATCACGGCGAGCGGGATCAGCGCGACCGACGGGATCGGGCGGAGGAACTCCACCGTGGACGTCGTGAACGACCGGACGGCGGGGACCAGCGCCAGCGCGAAGCCCAGCACGATCGCGAGCGCGGACGCGATCAGCAGCCCGAGCAGCCAGGCGTACACGGTCTCGCCGATCGCGGTCCAGTACGCGCTGGTGCCCGCCTCCCGGACCAGGACGCGCAGGACGGTCGAGACCGGCGGGAGGTCGGTCGACGACACCAGGCCGATCCGCGGTGCCAGCTCCCAGATCAGGAGCGCCACCAGCGCGCCGACGGCGCCGCGGGCCGCGTTCGACCCGCCCCGCCGGGGACGCGCCACCCCGGTGACCGCAGCGGGTGCCGTCACCGGGGCGACTGGGGACTCAGTCCGCATAGAGCGCGTTCAGATCGGGGGCCTTGGACAGCAGCTTGTCCGAGGTGGCGAGCTC
The DNA here is from genome assembly GCF_900143005.1 of Cryptosporangium aurantiacum. Taxonomy (NCBI): domain Bacteria; kingdom Bacillati; phylum Actinomycetota; class Actinomycetes; order Cryptosporangiales; family Cryptosporangiaceae; genus Cryptosporangium; species Cryptosporangium aurantiacum. The sequence continues at coordinate 71,321 of NZ_FRCS01000013.1, read as the reverse complement.
GCCGAGCGTCGCGATCGAATCTTTGTTGATCTCGGTCGGCCACTTCGGCAGCGTCAGTTTCGGGATGAGGTCGGGGGTGATCTTGGTGTAGGTGGTCAGGACCTGCCGCACCTCGTCCGGGTGCGCGTCGGCGTAGGCGAGGGACTCCTGGATCGCCTCGGTGAATCGGTCGACAAGGTCCTTGTCGGACGCGAGCAGCTTCTCCGTGACGAAGTACCCGGCCACGCTGAGGTTCGGGGCGAGGTCCACGTAGGTCGACGTGATCGGGCGCGCTCCGGCGGCCAGCGTCTGGCTCAGCTGCGGCTCGACCACGAACGCGGCGTCGACCCGGCCACCGGACAGCGCGGCGGGCATGTCCGGGAACGGCAGCTCGACGAGTTTGACGCTGTCCGGGTCGCCGCCGTCCTTGCGGATCGAGTTGCGGACCGCGGTGTCACCGATGTTCTTCAGCGTGTTGACCGCGACCCGCTTGCCGCCCAGGTCCTTGGCGGTCTTGATCGGGCTGTTGCCCTGCACGACGATCGCGCCGAAGTCCTTGCCCTGGACGCCGGTGCTGGACACGCCGTTCGACACGACCTTGAGCGGCAGTCCTTTGTCGCGGGCCAGCAGCAGCGACGTGAAGTTCGAGAAGCCGACCTGGTATTCGCCGGACATCACGCTCGGCACGATCGCGGCGCCGCCTGCGGCGGTCTTGAGCGTCAGATCGATCTTGCGCTTGGAGAAGAACCCCTTCTCCTTGCCGAGGTAGATCGGTGCGACGTCGAGGATCGGGATGGTTCCGACGGTCACCTGGGCGTTGCCGCCCTCGGTCTTGACCTCGGAGCCGGACGAACCGCCGCAGCCGGCTAAACCGAAGGCCAGCGTGGCGGCGGCGATGCTCGCCAGAGCACGGCGCATGGAAGCTCCAAATGGGGGTTGGTACTCCGGGTGGAGTGGGAGCTGAGAGCGATGCCACGGCCGGGGCGCCGTGGGCCGAGCATTGGTGTGCGCACTGTGAACAGTTGAACGGATCCAGACTATTGACGTGAGCTGAGTCACGTCAACGTTCGTGGTTTTGTTAGCTGCATTGTTAACAGTATGAACCGATCAGCGGAACCTTTTCGGCTAACTGGTCGTCTGGGCGCGCCGAACGGCGCGAGGTTGTGAACAATCCACCCGGCGACGGCGAACGGCAATCGCACTTCGTGCGGTCGGTCGAGCGTGCTCGCGGGTCTCCGCGCCGTCGATTCGGACGCCGGGCAGCTCACACTCAGCGGCGTCGCCCGCACCGGTCCGCGGCCGAACCGCCGGGCTACTTCTTCTTCTTTGTCGACGCCTTCGTCCGATTGCTGAGGCTGTCGAGTACCAGGCCGGCGCCGATGCCGAGCATCCAGACGTCCTTCGCGATCGGCGTCCCGGCCTGGGTCGGGCGGAGGCTGCCCTCTTCACGCAGGCCCGGCGTCTTCAGGTAGAGCCCGAGCAGGCCACCGGCGAACGCGGCCAGCCCGGCGCCGACCACCGCGGAGGGGATCACCGGCACCAGCAACGCCGCGCCGAGCGTGATCTCCGCGGTCGACAGGTACTTCGCGAACTGCTTCGGCTCGACGCCGGCCAGGAACGGATAGGTCCCGGCGGCCATCCCGTGCATACCGGCCGCGGCCTGCTCGTCGGCGTTGCGCTTGGAGAGCCCCGAGTTGAGGATGTACGCGCCGGTCGCCAGACGAGGCGGCAGGTGACTCAGCTGACCGAGGAACCGCATGACCGCTCCCGAATGATCGGTAACAATTGTCGGAATCGTACGACGTGCGGGTGGGCCGGTCGGGCCCGGCCCACCCGAATCGGTCTATTTCCCTCGGCGCTGCTGCTCGAGCGTCTCCAGCAGGCGTAGCCAGACCTCGCTGACCGTGGGGTAGCTCGGCACCGCGTGCCAGAGGTCGGCGATCGGCACCTTGCCGACGATCGCCACCGTGGCCGAGTGCACCAGCTCGGCGATGCCGGTGCCGACGAACGTCGCGCCGACGAGCGTGTCACCGTCGATCACGAGCTTGGCGCGGCCCACGTAGTCATCCCGGAGCAGGTAGGTGCCGGCCAGCGCGGCCAGGTCGTACTCCGCGGTCTCGACGTCCAGCCCGGCGTCGCGGGCCTGCGCCTCGGTGAGCCCCGCCGACCCGATCTCCGGGTCGGTGAACGTCACCTGTGGCACCGTGGCCCGGTCGCGGTACCGGTATCCGTCCAGCGGCGTCCCGGCGGCGCGGGACGCGATCACCTCACCGACGACCCGGCCCTGGTACTTGCCCATGTGGGTGAGCAGTGCCCGGCCGTTGAGGTCGCCGACCACGTACAGCCAGTCGACGCCGGGGACCGTCAGCCGGTCGTCCACCGTCACGTAGCCGTGCGGCGCCAGGCCGACGCTGTCCAGGCCGAGGTCGTCGCTGTTCGGGGTCCGCCCCGCCGCGACCAGGATCTCGTCCGCGACGACGACCGAGCCGTCGTCGAGCGTCACGGTCACCTCGCCGCCGGCCGTCCCGCGCGACACGGCCGTGACCTTGGTGCCGGTCCGTACGGTGATTCCCGCGGCGGCGAATCGCTCGGCGAGGATCTCGCCCGCGAACGGCTCGGTCCGCCCGAGTAGCCGGGGGCCACCCTCGATCAGCGTCAGCTCCTCGGTGCCGAGGCCGTGCAGCCAGGTCGCGGCCTCGCAGGCCACGACGCCGCCGCCGACGACCACGACCCGGCGCGGCACCGACTGCAGGTTCGTGGCGTCCCGGGACGTCCAGGGGGCGGCGTCGCGGAGCCCCTCGATCGGCGGGATGTTCGCCCTGGTCCCGGCCGCCAGCACGACGGCGTGCCGCGCGGTGAGCGTCCGGGTCGAACCATCGGCGCCGGTGACGGTCACGGTCTTCTCACCCGCCAGCCTGCCGTGGCCGCGGATGACGTCGATCCCGGCGCCGACGGCCCAGTTGACCTGCGAGCCGTCGTCGTGGTGCTTCACGATCTCGTCCCGGCGCGCCAGGACCCCGGCGACGTCGATCGACGCGCCGGTCACGCCGCGGAGGTTCCGCGCGTTGGACACCAGCTCGATCGGGCGGAGGAGACCCTTGGACGGCATGCACGCCCAGAACGAGCACTCGCCGCCGAGCAGCTCGCGCTCGACGATCACGGCGTCCAGGCCGGAGAACTGGGTGGCGTACTGCGCGGCGACCTCACCGGGCGGACCTCCGCCGATGACGATGACGTCCCACTCCGACCGGTCAGGATTCAGGGCTGCGTTCACGGTGTGCAGTCTGCCCGATCACCCTGCATACCCCCAGCGGCCGGAGGGTGGGTGAGCAACCCACTACGGCGGAACGGGACGACACGGCCTGTGGGCGCGGGCGCCGGTCGCGGAAGGGACCGGCGCCCGCCCGGCAGGCGTAGATCTAGCGTGCGTGCAGAAGGTGTTCGATGGCGAGCTGGTCGAGGCGCACGGCGCCGGAGCCCTTCGCGGCGGAAGCCGCGACGTCGAAGTCTTCGTAGGCGGAGCGGTCGGCGAGCAGGTCGGCGATCGACTCGCCGTCGTTGAGCGTGGGCTGCGCGAGCCCGGTGACGCCGTGCGCCTCGAGGGCCTCCTGGACCTCGGGATCGGCGCGGAAGGCCGCGGCGCGCTCCTTGAGCAGCAGGTACGTGCGCATGTTCGCGGCGGCGGAGGCCCAGACGCCGTGGATGTCCTCGTTGCGGAACGGCTTGTAGTCGAAGTGGCGCGGCCCGTCGTAGGTGGGGCCGCCGCCGAGCGGGCCGTGCTCGAGGAGGTCGACGAGGAAGAAGGCGTTGACCAGGTCGCCGTGGCCGAAGACCAGGTCCTGGTCGAACTTCGGGCCGTGCTGGCCGTTCAGATCGATGTGGAACAGCTTGCCCTGCCAGAGTGCCTGGCTGATCGCGTCGACGAAGTTGAGGTTGGACATCTGCTCGTGTCCGACCTCGGGGTTGAGGCCGACGCGGTCCGCGTGCTGGAGCTGGGCGATGAAACCGAGCGCGTGGCCGACGGTGGGCAGCAGGATGTCGCCGCGGGGCTCGTTGGGCTTGGGCTCGATCGCGAAGCGGATGTCGTACCCCTGGTCGATGCTGTATTGCGCCAGGGTGTCGATGGCTTCGGCGTAGCGGGAGAGTGCGGCGTGGACGTCCTTGGCGGCGTTGGTCTCGGAGCCTTCGCGGCCGCCCCAGCAGACGAACGTCTTCGCGCCGAGTTCGGCGGCGAGGTCGAGCTGGCGGAGGGTCTTGCGCAGGGCGTACCGGCGGACGCCGCGGTCGTTGCTGGTGAAGGCTCCGTCCTTGAAGACGGGGTGGGTGAAGAGGTTGGTGGTGGCCATCGGAACGACGAGGCCGGTCTCTTTGAGGGCCTCGGTGAAGCGCGCGATGTGCTTGGCGCGGGTGGCGTCGTCGGAGCCGAACGGGATCAGGTCGTCGTCGTGGAACGTGACGCCGTAGGCGCCGAGCTCGGCGAGCTTGTGCACGGTCTCGACCGGGTCGAGCGGGGCGCGGGTCTCGTCGCCGAACGGGTCGCGGGCTTGCCAGCCGACGGTCCAGAGCCCGAACGTGAAGCGGTCGGCGGGGGTCGGCTGCGTTGCCATGGTGCTACCTCCTGTTGATTAGTTCAGGGGGTTAACATATCTCGGGTGGGTGCTTTTGTGGAGGGTCCGGCGCGGACGGGGTCGGTGCGCGCGCACAACTTGGCGCTGGTGTTGCGGGCGGTGGCCGCTGGTGGTCCGGTCTCCCGGGCCGAGGTGGCCGCCGCGACCGGGCTGACCCGGGCGAGCGTTTCTGCGCTGGTGGAGACGTTGTTGGCCGGACGGTTGCTGCGAGAGACCGGTGCGCCGACGCGGACCGGCGTCGGGCGGCCGTCCACCGGCCTGGAGCTGGATCCGCGTGGCCCGGCGGGGTTGGGCATCGAGCTGAACGTCGACCACGTCGCGGTCTGCCTGGTGGACCTGACCGGGGGCGTGCGGGTGCGGCTCGCGGGTCGGTTCCCCGCGTTGGACACGCTGCTGGGGGACGCCGTCGCGGCCGGCTCCGCACTCGGGCTCTCGCCGGCGGGGGCGGCGTTCGCGGTGCCGGGTCTGGTCGATCCGGCGACCGGCGAGCTGCTCGTGACGCCCAACCTCGATGCGGGCGGGGTGCGGGAGGCGGTACTGGGGTCGGCGGCGCTGCGGGGGGTACCGATCTCGGTCGAGAACGAGGCGACGCTCGCCGCGCGGGCGGAGCAGCGGGCGCTGGGTGATGCCGCGCCGCGATCGTTCCTGCAGGTGTCGGGCGAGGTGGGCATCGGGGCCGGGCTGGTGCTGGACGGGCGGCTGTACCGGGGGAGTCACGGGTGGAGCGGGGAGCTGGGGCACGTCACCGTGCGTCCGGGTGGGCGGCCGTGCGGGTGCGGGAGCGACGGGTGCTTGGAGCAGTACGCCGGGTTGCGGGCGATCCTGCGCGCGGCGGGAGGAAGTGACGGGGACCGTTCGGGTCGTTCGGGCCGTTCGGGCCGTTCGCCGGAGGCGGGTGGGGGTGGCTCGCCGGAGGCAGGCGCGGGCCGCTCGCCGGAGGCGGGCATCGCGGCGCGGGCTCGCGCGGGGGAGCCGGGAATGCTGGGGGCGCTCGCGGAGGCCGGGGAGGCGCTGGGAATCGCGCTGGCCGGTGCGCTGAACCTGCTCGACCTGGACGCGGTGGTGCTCGGCGGTGCGCACGCGGAGCTGGCGCCGTGGCTGGTCGGTCCGATCGAGGAGCAGCTCGCGCGGCGGCTGGTCGGCGCGGCGGTGTCGCGGCCGGTGGTGCGGGCGTCGGTGCTGGGGGCGGATGCGGCGGCGTTGGGCGCGGCGTGGTCGGTGCTGGATCGGGTGCTGGACGATCCGGGGGCGTGGCTGGGGCGGTAGCGGGCGTCAGTTCCGCGCGGCGCGGCGGGCGTCAGTTCCGCGCGGCGCGGTCGGCGATCAGGGCCTCGAGGCCGTCGAGGTAGCGGGCGAGGCCGAACTCGAAGATCGAGTCGATCGTGAGCGCGTCGCCGGGGATCGCGCTGACCGTGGCCATCATCGGGAACTCACCGGTCGCGAGGATCTCGAGCATCGCGTGGTCCTGCATCTCCATCCACTCGCCGGCGCTGATCCCGGTGTCCTGGATGTTGCGACGCTCCTCGTCGAAGACCATCGCCATGCTCCGGACGTGGTTGAACATCGTGACCGCGGAGTGCAGCATCTCCGTCGGCGCCAGCCCGGTGTCGCGCAGCGCTGCCATCGCGTACTCGGTGTGCACCATGCCGCGAGGAATCATCTGCGGTCGCGAGAACGAGAGTGCCCCGCCCATCCAGCTGTGCTGCTGGTAACCCTCCCACTGGATCCGGGCGACCGCCTCGAGCTTCGCCCGCCAACCGTCCGGCTCGACCGGGGGGAGCAGGATGAAGTCCCGGAACACCATGTCCATCATGAGCAGGACGAGGTCCTCCTTGCTCGGGACGTAGCGGTACAGAGCCATCGTCGCGACGTCGAGGTCGGCGGCCACCCTGCGCATCGACAGCTCGGCCATGCCGTGGGTGTCGGCGATGTGGAGGGCCGCGGCGACGATCCGGTCGCGGGTGAGCGGTGTTTCGGCGCCGCGGCGGCGGCGCCGGGGTGGGTCGGGGAGGCCGAGGACCGGGTTGCCGATCGGCGCGGGGGCGTCGTTGGGGGTTTTTTCGGGTTTGTGCTCCGCGGGCGGTTCGGTGCCGCGGACCACGGTGCCGATGCCGGGCACGGCCTCCACGAGGCCCTGCTGGCGGAGTGCGGTGAGCACTTTGGTGGCGGTGGCCATCGCGACGTTCCACTGACGGGTGATCTGCCGCGTCGAGGGCAGCCGGTCGCCGGGAGCCAGCTCCCCGGTCTCGATCCGGCGTCGGAGCTCGGCGACGATCCGCGCCGACGGTGTGTCGCTCATCGTCTTTTCGTTCCTGTTCCGTCGGGAGTCCGCACTAGTGCACCATGGCGCCGCCGATGGCGCAAGGCTGGGTGACCTGCGACTAGTCACGCTCAGGTGCACTAGTTCTCCCTAGTGCACCTATGACCTGCAAAAATGGCTACTTGCGGGGTGGGTAGGGGGTGCGCTTCAATCGCTTCAGGCGGCGTGTACGACGTACGCAAGCCGCACTACTCAGCCTCGTGGAGGAGCGCTAATGTCAAGCGAGTACACCGTCCATACGGGTCCGGCCCGTGCTGGCCGGAAGGAGTGGACCGGGCTCGCGGTCCTTCTCCTGCCGCTGCTGTTCGTTTCGATGGACGTCTCGGTCCTCTACTTCGCCGTCCCGTTCCTGAGCGTCGAACTCGAGCCCACCAGCACCCAGCAGCTCTGGATCTTCGACGTCTACGGTTTTGTACTCGCAGGCTTGCTGATCCCGATGGGTGCGCTCGGTGACCGGATCGGACGGCGTCGGTTACTGCTGATCGGCGCCGCCGGGTTCGGCGCGGCGTCCGTGGTCGCCGCCTACGCGCCGAGTGCCGAACTGCTGATCGCCGCGCGCGCCCTGCTCGGGGTCGCCGGCGCGACGCTGATGCCCTCGACGCTCGCGTTGATCCGCAACATGTTCCACGACGACCGCCAGCGCGGTACGGCGATCGCGATCTGGACCGGCGTCACCAGCGCCGGGATCGCGCTCGGGCCGGTGCTGTCCGGGCTGCTCCTGGAGCACTTCTGGTGGGGTTCGGTGTTTCTGATCAACCTGCCGTTCATGCTCGCGCTGCTGGTGCTCGCGCCGGTGCTGGTGCCGGAGTTCCGCCACCCGGGCGTCGGGCCCTTCGACTGGCTCAGCGGTCTGCTGTCGCTGGCCACCGTGCTGCCGGTGATCTGGGGTGTGAAGGAGCTGGCACAGATCGGTGGAGGCGCGGAGACGCCGTTCTGGGAGCCGCTCGCCGCGATCGTCGCCGGGCTCATCCTCGGTGTCGTGTTCCTCCGCAGGCAGCTCCGGCACCCCGACCCGATCGTCGACGTGGCGCTGTTCCGCCGTCGCGCGTTCGGCGGAGCGGTGGCGCTCAACGTGATCGCGATGTTCGGGGTGGTCGGGTTCGCGCTGTTCGCCACGCAGTACCTGCAGTCGGTGCTCGGGCTGAGCCCGCTGCGGGCCGCGCTCTGGAGCGTCGCGCCCTCGATCCTGGTGGGCGCAGCCGCGCCGGTGGCCGCCGCACTCGCGCGGCGCATCGACCGGGCGTATGTGATCGCGGGCGGGTTTGTCCTCGCGGCCGGCGGATTCCTGCTGGTGACCCAGGTGACGCCGGATACCGGGCTGTGGCTGGTGATGGCCGCGGCTGTCACGTACGCGGTCGGCCTGGTCACCGTGATGGCGCTGGTCACCGAGGTAGCGCTGGCTGTCGCGCCGCCGGAGCGGGCGGGGTCGGCGTCCGCGATCCTGGAGTCGGGCACCGAACTCGGCGGCGCGCTGGGGATGGCGCTGCTCGGCAGCCTCGGAAGCGCGATCTACCGGCGCGAGGTGACCGATGGCGCGCCGGCCGGTTTGCCGTCCGGGTTGCCCGGCGACGCGCTCGAGATGATCCGCGAGACGCTCGGCGGCGCCCAGGCCGTGGCGGCACAGTTGCCCGGCGACGCGGGGGAGGGGGTGCTGCGGCTCGCGCGGGACGCGTTCACCGACGGGATGCACGCTGCCGGGGTGGCGGCCGCTGCGGTGATGCTCTGTGGCGCGCTGGCGGCGGTGACCGCGCTGCGGGGATTGCGGGTGGAGACCGAGCCCGGCGGCACCTCTCACGTGGACGTGGTTGGCGCGGGCTCCCGCTAGGAGCCGGCTCGAGCGCTGCACACTTTGTGCCCTCCTGGGGGCACAAAGTGTGCAGCGCCTCCGCGCGTGGTAGCTGCCGTGCTGCTCAGCGGGTCCAGAAGTAGGCGCGGGTGTCGGCCTGGGCGGTGAGCAGGCCGATCAACGCGGCCGGGACGACGAGTTGGAGCCCGGTGATGAACAGTGAAGCGGTGCCGCTGATCGAGGCGATGCCGGCCAGCGCCACGATGACCGCGATCCCCAGCGCGATGACGTAGGCACCCCGGCTCCCGCGCCAGATCCCGCGACCGAGCCAGCCCATCATGACCGCGGCGACCAGCGGAACGAAGAACACCGCCGGGCCGAGCGTCGCGAACAGCAGCGAGAGCACGAACAGCCCCACGCCGGTGAGGTTCACCAGCACCATCGCCGCAACGACCGTGGCCGGGCGCGGCGGGCGCTTGCGCGGAGTACGCAGCACGCGCATCGCGACGGTCGGGTCCGAGGCGTTGTCCGGCACGCCGTTGGGCGCGGGTGCCGGTGCTGGGGCTGGCGCCGGCGCTGTTGCCGGTGCCGGTACCTGTGCCTGTGCCTGTGCTGACGCCGGCACCGGTGCTGGGGCTGGCTGGCGGCCCGCGCTCGGCGGCATCGTGCGCTGCGCGGGGATCAGCGGCGTCGCGTCCGCCGCGGGCCACGCGGTGACGGCCGGACTGACCGGCGCAGCCGCGACATGCCCCTGCCCGGGGGCGGTAGGCGCCGCCGCCGGGGCGGCAGTGGCGCGGGCCGCGGGGGGCGCAGTGGCGGGGGCGGCGGGGGCGGCAGCGGCGCGGGCCGCGGGGGCAACGGCGGAAGCAGCCTGACGGGCGGTAGCGGGGGGCGCCGAACGGGGCGCGACGGTGTCGGCCCGTCCCGGCGTCATGGGTTGGGGGCGGTGCGGCGCGGAGGCCGTGGCCGGGTGCGTTGCGGGGGGCGCTGAGTGCGGCGCGACGGTGTCGGCCCGTCCCGGCGTCATGGGTTGGGGGCGGTGCGGCGCGGAGGCCGTGGCCGGGTGCGTTGCGGGGGGGGCTGAGTGCGGCGCGACGGTGTCGGCCCGTCCCGGCGTGGTGGGTTCCGCGCGGGATGGCGTGACGGTCGCGCGTCCGGGCGCGGTGGGTTCTGGACGGGGTGGCGTGACGGTCGCGGAACCGGGTGCGCTGGATTGCGCGCGGTGTGGCGTGACGGTGGCGCGACCGGGTGCGGTGGCATCTGTGCGCGGTGGCACAGCGGACGCGGCCGGGCGTGGCGGGGTGGCCGCGTCCTGGCGCGAGGGCGCAGATGCGGCGGGGCGTGGCGGGGTGGCCGCGGCCTGGCGTGCGGGGGCGGCAGGTTCGGGGCGGGCCGGTGCCGACTGCGGCCGGGTGGTGGCCGCGGGCCGGGACGTCGTTGTCGGGTCCGAGGCGGGCGGCGTGATCGGGCGGGCGGTCCCGGCCGAGTAGGCGGTACCTACCGGCCGGGCGGTGCCCGCGGGACGAACCGGTGCATCGGGCGAGACCGTCGCGCGCGCCGGGGTCATCGGCGGAGCGGCGTCCGGGGTGGAGGCGGGAGGCTCGCCGGTCGCATCATCGTCCGTCGACGGCGTGTTCGCGGCGGTGTCGGTCAGCGCGAGCAGAGCGGCGAGCGCCGATCCGGGCGCGACCTTGAAGATCTCGGCTGCCTGCTTCGCCGCAGACGGCTGCTCCGCCTCGGCCGTCGATGCGTCCTTACTCGCGGCCGACGTGTAGGTGCGTCCGCTCGCCCGCGCAGAGCCCGTGGTCGCCGCGGACCCAGTGGTCCGTGCGGCCCCAGCGGCGTCGGTGGTCCCGGCGCCGCCAATGGTCCCTGCGTCGCCGGTGGTCCCTGCGTCGCCGGTGGTCCCTGCGTCGCCAATGGTCCCTGCGTCGCCGGTGGTCCCTGCGTCGCCGGTGGCCCCTGCGGCGCCGGTGGCCCCGGTGGCCCCGGTGGTGCTGGTGGCCGCCGTGGTGCTGGTGGCCGCCGTGGTGCTGGTGGCGCTGGTGGCCCCGGTGGTGCTGGTGGCTTTCGGGGCATCAGCGGTGCCTGTGGCGGCGGTGGGCCCTGTCGCGTTGGTGGGCCGCGTGGCGCCGGTGGTCTGTGAGGAACTGGTGGTCTGCGCGGGGCTGGTGCTCGCCGCCGCGCCGGTGGAGCCGGTGGCGCCCTCGGCGGGGCGCTGCTGCACGCCGCTGTTGGCCGGGCCGCTGGTATGCGGCCTTGTGCTGCTGGACTTCGCCTGCGCGGGGGAGGCATCGGGCTGCGCCGTCGGGCCTGCGGTGGGCGTCGGGCCGGTCTGGCTGGCGGCGCGGCGCGCTCTGATCAGGGCCGTCGCCGACGCCGCCGTCCGGGTCGGCGCCGGCCGCGCGTCGGTGCTTGTTGCCTCGGCCTCGGCTGCGGTCGGGGTCGACTGCTTCGAGGTATCGGCGGACGCCGCCGCGGGCGACTCGGTCGACGCCGGGCGGGTCTTCGGCGGGGTGCTGGTGGGGAGGGTCCGCCGGGCGGACAGCACCGGGCCTCCCGACGTGCCGGACGACCCCGGAACCTCGGCAACCTCGGTGAAGTATGGCGGGCCGCTGATCGGAACCGTCGGCCGCGGCGGCCTGCGCTCCGCGTCCGCGGACGCGTCCGCCCCAGACCCCGCCGCCGACCCAGCCCCTGCGGTGGTGCGTTCGGTCCCGGGCGCCGGTGTCGATCCGGCCCCTGCGGTGGTGCGGTCGGCCCCGGCGGTCGGCGGGGTCGGTTCTGCGGTGGCACGACCGGGGGCGGCGGCGGGTCGGTCGGGCACCTCTGCGACGGCCGCGGACTCGGCGACCGGGGGAGCTTCCGCGGCGCCCCCGGTCTCTACTTCCGCGGCGGGCCCCGCCTCGGCGACCGCGACTGCGACGGCACTGGCCTCCGCGGCCTCCGCGCCCTCGGCGGCGGCGGGCTCCACGGCGTCGACAGCGCCGTCCGCACCCTCCGACTCCTCGTCGGGATCCACGATGACCAGGGGAACCGTCGCCGTCGTGCTCCCACCCCGGATCGGCACGATCGGAACGGTCGGGTCGGTCGGAGCAGCGGCGGTGGCCCCAGCGGCGCTGGGGGTGGTTCCCGGGGTCATGGCGCCGGACGCTAGGGGCCGGGTGGGTGGTCGCGCTTCGTCCGATCGGTCAGATTCTGGTGTCCTCAGTGGCCTTCTGTACCTTCGGTCGCCTACTTGTCCCCCTGGTCAGGCCCACGAGGCCGACCCAGTGTAGTCACCCCGCCAAGCGGCCCCCAAGCCCCCCGCGCCGCACGCGCAGTGACCGCCGTCGCACCCGGGAATGATCGGCGCTCTGAATCGTTAAAGTCAACGAACGAAGACGAACCACGAACGAGGAAGGCCACCGTGCCCACGGCACTGAGCATCGAGCAGTACTTGCAGGAACTCCACGACGACTACGCCGCCCGCATCAACGAGGCGGTCGCCGAGGACCGTGACGATCTGGCGTGGCAGTTCGCCGACGCCTACACCCGCGAGGCGTTGCGCGCCCAGGCGGAGTACGGGCTCACCCCGTCGCTCGACCGGCTTCCCGGTCGGAGCGTCTCGGTCGCCGCCTGAGCGGATTGCATTCGGAAGGGCCATACGTCTTCCAAATGCAATCGCTCCACATGGGATCCCGGGAATGAAGCCGTTAGTGAAAACGGTTGTCGGGTACGTGGGCTTCCGGGAGCGCCGGGAGCGGAGAGGAACGGCCGCGATGAAGGTCAGGAACTCGCTTCGGTCGCTGAAGCAGAAGGACGGCTCGATCGTGGTGCGACGCCACGGCCAGATCTTCGTCCTCAACAAGCGCAACCCGCGGCTGAAGGCTCGACAAGGCTGACGCACAGCGTAGGGCCCCGGTCACTGACCGGGGCCCTTCTGCGCATCCGGACCGGTGGGCCGCCGGAACTGTCGGGGCGGGCGATTAGAGTGACCGGACTGTGGACCCCGATGAGCTGACGCTGGAGAGCGCCGCGCACGACAACGCGATCGTCGCGGTCTACCGGCAGATGTTCGCGGTCCTGGGCAGCTCCGCGCAGTCCGTGGTCGCCGACCCGGTGCTGGTCGACCTGGCCGACGCGCTGTTCACCGCGTTCTCGGCGGCGGGCAGCGAGGGCCTCACGATGGAGCAGATGCGGCATGCGTGCCGCGGCTTTCCCGAGGCCGTTTTCCAGGCCCGTGTGCGGGTGCTGCGGGAACTCGGTGCCGTCCAGAAGGCGTTCGACCGCCCACACCAGGACGTCTACCGGGCCTCGTTCACCAGCTACGTGTCACTGCTGTTCGTCCGGCGCATGCTCACCCGCGGTGGCCAGCTCGAACTGCACCGAATGCTGACGCTCGAGCGGCTGAACCTCGACGACCCGGCCGCCACCGCCGACGACGCCCGAGACAGTGCCGCCCGGCTCACCAAGGCGTTCCGGCTGATCGTCACCGAGCTGTTCATGCTCACCTCCGGCGGCACGATCGACACGCTGCGCGAGAAGGCGCCGCTGCTCTGGAACGCCGACACGCTGATCGGCGAGGCGACCGCGGTGCACGACGTCATGCTCAACCGCTGGCCGGACCTGACCCGGCCGAGCACCGAACTCCGCGCCGCGATCGCGGCCTACCGGGACGTCTCGACCGCCGCAGCGGGCCGGCTCACCCAGGCGGTCGGCGCGACCCGTGCGTTGGACCTGCTGCCCGCAGAAGCGTGGCGGACGTTCACCCGGCGGTCATCGGTCGGGGCGCTGGCCGCGCCGCTGGCCGGTCTCGTGTTCGACGCGCCCCGGGCCTGGCTGTCGGCGGGGGACCTCACCGAGGCGGTGGCCCAGGCCGAGCGTCCGGAGCCGCAACGGTTGCGCCCGCCGCGGCCGGACGCCGACGAACCGGTCGAGGCAGGCGTGGTCCGCACAGCCGACGACGTGGAGGCAGTCGACCTGGCCGCCAGGGCGGAGGCCGCGCTGGCCGGTCGGGACGAGGTCGAGGTCGAGGAGCTGGTCGGCGGGTCGGGGGACTGGGCGACCGCCCGCCGTCTGCTGGCCGACCTGACCGCCGCCTCGCAGCACCCGTCACTGCCGTACGCGCTGACCTGGGGTGACGGCCTGCTGGTCGAGGCGGACGGGGTTCCGTCGTGGCGGGGGCGCGGCCGGTTCAGCCGGGTGCTGGTCGCCGGATGAGTGAGCTGACTGGGGCGTCCCGGGGTACCGGGGCGCTCGACGAGGCCGCGCTGTGGGCTGCGCGGGCGCGGGCCGAGGGGCCGTTGCTGCTGCCGCCAGGCGTTCCCGCGCCGGAGGGTTTCCGACGGCTGGTCGAGCCCGGTGCGACCGGCGCCTGGTGGGTTCCGGTCGGTCCGGACGCGGTGACGCCTGCCGCGCTGCGCGATCTGCGGTTGGGACTGCCCACGCTGGACCACCGCAACGAGGCGAGCCGGGTGCTCGCGGTGTGCCTACGGTGCTGCTGGACCGACCTGGCCGCCGAGCCGTGGCCGGGGCGGCCGACGACGGTCGCGGCGGTACTCGCGGTGCTCGCCGAGCTGCTGCCGACCCGGAGCTCGGCCACGCATCACCGGTTCGCGGTGGAGGCGTTCCGGCAGCTCGCGGAGTCCGGGTGGCTGCGCTGGGAGGAGCGGGCCGGGACGATCCGGCTCGGGCCCCGGGTGGCGACCTGGGCGCCCGCCGAGACGGAGGCGCTGCGCGAACTCTGCCGCACGATGCCGCTCCCACCCGCGACACCCGCGCCCGCCGAGCCTGCGCCCGCTGCGGCGCCCGCGGAGCCTGCGCCGGACGCGGCTGGGCCTGCGGTGGCGCGCGGTGTGACGTCCGAATGCAGTGAAGACGGAGAGCCGAACGCGGCGGGGGACAGCCGATGACGCATCCGGCGGACGAACTGCTCGGGACGCTGTCCGAACGCCAGCGGGACGAGGTGGTCGCGGCCTGGGCCGCGGTCGAGTACGGCCGCGAACCGGTCGAGGAGATCGGGTTCGCGGCGCTGCGCGATCCGGCGCTGCGCGAGACGCTCCGGGCGGTGCTGCACCGGACCGGTCGCGACCTGGTGCGGGTCTCGGGTCGGCTGTGGACGAGCGGGTTTTCCGACGCCGCACGCGAAGAACTCGTGGCCCGCGGCTGGGGCGCGCTGCCCGAGTACGACCGGGCGGTGCTCACCACGATTTTGGTGCATTCGGTGGCGATCCCGCGGTCGGAGGGACATCTCACCGACGACAGCTGGGCGTCCGCGGTCCCCACCACGGTTGCCGAGCTGCGCAGCCACACCCAGCTGGCCCGCGGCAAGCTCAACGAGGCTCTGCAGCGCCTGCGGACCGCCGACCTGATCCGGACGGTGCGGTCGGGCGAGAACGGGGCGGCGTACGTCCCGGGCGCGCAGTTCCACCGGCTCACCCCGGCGGCCCGTCGGCTGCTGCAGGAGGAGCTGGTGCTGGCCGCGGGGCCGGGGAGTCCGCTGGCGGCAGCCATTCGAGCGAGCAGAGGAGAACGGTGAGGATCGACGACCACTTGGACGTCGTGGGGGATCGGGCCGCGATCGGGATCCAGCTGATCGGTGTCTCGCGGCTGTCGACGCACCCGGTGCCGTTGGTGCCGGGCTGCCTGATCACGGTGGCCGGCCAGGGCCCGAAGGACTCCAACGGCGCGGGCAAGTCGTCGTTCATCGCCGCGCTCACGCTGCTGCACGGCGACGAGCAGTGGCGGCTGGCGTCCGGGGCGCGCGAGTCCGCCGACCTGCTGTTCTCCGCGGAGATCGCCGCCCAGGAACGCGAGTACGCCAGCGCCGACCACGGCTACGTGATCGGGGTGTTCGCCGACGCGAACGCAACCACCCCGGACGCGCTGGCCGCGAGCACGCTCACGGTCTGGCTGCGGATCTCGCGGGAGACACCGCACCTGCTGGTCCGGTGGACCTCGGGCCTGCACCTGCCGACCGCGACGACGGAGTCCGAGCGCGAACGGCAGGCCGACGGGCTGTGGGCAGCGCTCCCGCCGCGCGCCGGGCGTCGCGACTACAACGCCCGTGACCTGTCTCGGGTCCTGTTCGGCGAGCACATCCGCTGTGTGTCGTTCCTGTCGACGTCGGTCCGGCCGTCGGCGACCGCGAACCTGCTCGCGCAGCCGCTCAACGAGCTCAAACCTGACCGCATCTTCTCCGCGGTGGCGGCGCTCACCGGCCTCGACCACGAGATCGCCGACGAGCAGCGGCACCGCAACACCGAGCACGCCGAGCGGGAGAAGGCCGCCGACGCGGAGGAGAAGCTCGTCGAGTGGGAGGAGCAGGCCCACCACATCGAAGCCGCGATCGCCCGGCGCGAGCAGGCCCGCGACCGCGAGGCGGTGGCTCGTGGTCGGTGGCGGTCGCGCGCGGCGGTGCTGGTCGCGCGGGCGGCCGACGAACTCGAGGCGATCGACGACGACCTGGAACGGATCGCGGCTGACGACGCGGCGCACAAGGAGCGGATCGCCGGGATCGCCGAGGAGCTGCATGTTCTCGGCGATGACGTCGCGCTGCGCGACCGGTTGCGGCGCGCCGAGGAGGCGTTCGGTGCGGTGGACGGCGACCACCAGCAGCTCCGTGATCGGCGCCGGGCGCTGACCGCGAGCCTGGAGCGGCTCGGCCGGGAAGCCGACGAACTCGAGGCAACCGCGCGGGACGCCGACGGGCGGGACGAAGCAGGCGCAGCCGACGAGCGGGAGACCGCGGTGGCGGCCCGTACGGCCGCGATCGGTGCGCGGGCGATCGCGGCCCGGACGCTCGGCGACGCGCAGGCAGCGCTGACCACGGCCGAAGCCGGGGACGACGTCGCGGCCGAGCAGCTCACCGCGCTGCGGGAGGCCGGGATCGCCGCGTCGGCGCTGGTCGACGCGGTGATGATCGGTGACGACGAACGGGGGACGTGGGAGCCGCTGCTCTGGCCGTACCGCGAGGCCGTGGTGGTGGACGCCGCGGATCTCGCCGGGGCGACCGAGGCGCTCGCCGGCCTGCCAGGGTCGATGCTCGTGGCCGCGGGCGCCGCGGGGGCCGCGGGGGCCGCAGGCGCGGCGGGGGCCACGCGCACCGCCGGCGCGGCGGGGGCCACGCGCACCGCCGGCGCGTCGGGCACGGCTGGGGCCGAGGTGCCGGCGGGTGGGACCGCGTTCGACCTCTCGGCCTTCCTCTCTGAGCTGCGATCCGCCGCCACCGTGCACGCCGACGCCGTCACAACCGGCCGGACGACCGTCGTCGGCGGGTTCACCGCGCCGGTGACCGGGCGGGTCGCCCGCATCACCCGGGCGGCCGACGCGATGGACGCGGCCACCGCCGTGCTCGCCGACGCCGACACCCGGCTCGCGGACGCCGAGCGCCGCGTCGCGGTCGCCGAACGGCGGGTGGCGGCCGCCAGGGCCGCGGTCACCGCGGCCGGTAAGCGCCAGCGGATCCGCGCGCACCGCCGCGAGCTGGAGGAGGTCACGGACCGGGAGGACGCGCTCGCACCGCAGTTGCGCGCCGCCCGCCACGAGTACGACCTGGCTCGCCTCGCCGAGACCGGCCGGCAGCAGTCGGCCGAGGCGCTGCAGGGCAACCGCCGCCGGATCGAGGACGCGCGCGAGGTGCTCCGCGTCGAGCGTGACCGCCTGGAGACCCGGCGGCGCGTGATCGACCTCGACTCGCTGCTGCAGGCGTGGGGCGGCACGGTCGACGCGGCGCAGGACCACCTCGCCGAGCTCCCCGACGACGAGCAGCTGTTCGACGAGGACGACTGGTGGCGGTCGGCCGAGTCGGTGCTCGCCGAGATGCTGGCACTCTGCTTCCGGCCGGGTGATCCGGTCCCGGCTGAGGTCACCGCGCTCGCCGAGGAACGGGCGACGCCCGGCCGCGGCCAGGCCGACCGGCAGAAACAGACGTTTCCCGCGCTCCTCGACGCGGTCCGCGACCACCTGACGCTCAAGGCGCACGAGGACGCCCATCAGCGCTCCCGCCTGGCCGACGAGCGGGTCGAGAAGCGCCGCGCCCGAGACGCCGCCGCGCTCGGGCACGAGGAGGCCGCGAAGGCCGCCGCGGCCGTCCGGGCGTCGCTGGCCCGCGCGATCACCGCCCGCCTGAACGCCGTCGGGGCGAAGTTCGACGAGCTCGACCGCGCGTACGGCGGGTACGGCGCCGGGCTCCGGTTTGTCGAGCCCGAGCCGCCCGCCGACCCGACCAAGCGCTGGAACTGGGAGATCACGCCGGTGTGGCGTCGCGCGGAGGGCAACCCGGTGGTCGCCTACGACCGGCGCGGCAACACCGCACAGATGGACGAGAAGGCGGTGAAGCTGGTCTGCGCGGCGGCGCTGGCCAGCGGAACCGGCCGCCCGCTGCTGCTCGTCCTGGACGAGCTGGGCCGCAACCTCGGCAAGCAGCACCGCCGCGAGGCGGTCGCGCTGTTCGAGCGGATCGGAGCCGACAGCGGCATCACGGTGGTCGGAGCGCTCCAGGACGACATGGAGCGATACGCGATTGACGCGTGCGGCGAGTACGTGAAGCTGCGCCGGACGTCGGATGCGATGGCGTACAACCAGGCGCCGGTGATCCACGGCTTCGATACGCGCGCGGCCCGAGTGGCGCTGCTGGCCGACTGGCTGTCCGGCAGCTACCCGGCGGAGCTAGTGACCACGTGAAGTTGTTGGTATGAGTCGGGGTTGTGGCGTAGACTTCGCGACATGGCCGTGACCCTCGATCTTCCCGACAACGTGCTGCGGCGGCTGACCGCCGAGGCAGAGCGGCGTGGTGTTCCGCTGGCTGACGTCGTCGCAGCTGGGCGCAGGCCGCATAGCTGAACAACCGCGGTGGGGCGGCTTAAGCTGCGGGCGTGGACGTTCCGGAGCCCGTTGAACTGTTGCAGCGCCTCATCCGGGTGGACACCACGAACCCACCCGGCAACGAGGCGGAGCTCGTCGGCTACCTGGACGGGATCCTCCGCGACGCCGGGGTGTCGACCACGCTGGTCGAGTCCGCGCCCGGCCGGGTGAACCTGATCGCGAGGGTGCCCGGCCGCGGCGCGGCGTCCCCGCTGCTCATGCAAGGCCATTTGGACGTCGTCCCGGTGAGCGACCACGGCTGGACGCACCCGCCGTTCTCCGGCGAGATCGCGGACGGGTTCGTCTGGGGCCGCGGCGCCCTCGACATGAAGAGCGGCGTCGTGATGATGCTCGTCGCGTTGCTGCGGACGCTCTCGGAGGGAACACAGCCGCCGGGTGACGTCGTCCTCGCGCTGCTCGCCGACGAGGAGGCCGGCGGCGACCGCGGCGCGAAATACCTGGTCGAGAACCGGCCCGAGCTGTTCGACGGCGTCAAGTACGCGATCGGGGAGTTCGGCGGCTTCACGATGGAGATCGCCGGCCGCCGGTTCTACCCGATCCAGGTCGCGGAGAAGCAGATCTGCCGGATCCGCGCCACGCTTCGTGCCCCGGGCGGCCACGGGTCGCTGGCCCGTCCGGGCGGCGTCACCGCGCGCCTGGCCGAGGTGCTGCGGCGCCTCGATCGGCGCCGGTTGCCGGTCCACGTCACGCCGGTCGTCCGGACGATGATCGAGGCGATCGCCGCGGAGCTGCCCGCACCGGCCGGCCGAGTGGCGCGGCTGCTGTTGCGGCCTGCGCTCACCGGCCGGATGCTCGCCGCGGCCGGGGAGATCGGGCTGACGCTGGCGCCGATGTTCTCCCACACCGCGACGCCCAACATCGTCTCCGCGTCCGGCGGCGCGGTGAACGTCCGCCCGACCGAGGCCCAGATCGATCTTGATGGTCGGTTGCTGCCCGGCTTCCGGCCCGCCGATCTGCTGGCTGAGCTCACTGCACTGCTGGGGGACGACGTCGAGCTGGACGTTTTCCGGTACGACCCCGTCGAGATGGAGCCGAACCTCGAACTGTTCGACACGCTGGCATCCGTGCTGCGTGAGCACGATCCGTCGGGCACGCCGGTGCCACTGCTGATGCCGGCGTCGACCGACGGACGGTTCTTCGCGCAGCTGGGCATCCAGACGTACGGATTCACGCCGATGACGCTTCCGACCTCGATGGCGTTCTCGTCGCTCGTGCACGGTGTCGACGAGCGGATCCCGGTCGAGGCCGTCGAGTTCGGAACGTCCTGCGTCACCTCGCTGCTGACGCGGTTCCGCTAACGGATCGTCCAGATATCGACGTATCCCGGGCGCGCGATACGTCGATATCTGGACAGGTTTCTCAGTGCATGTCGCGGACGTAGCCGGCGAGGCGGGTGGCGTCGCGGCGCCGCTGCTCGTAGGTGGCGCCGACGCCGATCAGCAGCGCACCGGCGACCGACAGCGGCACCCAGGTCGGGAGCGTGTCGGCGAGCGTGGGCAGCACCGGCGCGAGCGCCCGCGCGGCGACCAGCACCAGGACGACCGCGCCGCCGAGGAACGGGGCCTGCCGACGTGTCACCGCACCGGCGAGCGTCACCACCAGCGCGACGGTGCCGAGCAGCAACACCCGCAGCCCGAGCACTCCCGCGGACAGTGCGACCACCGACGTCGGTACCGCGGCCACGACGAGCGCCGGTCCGAGTGTCACCCAGGACGAGAGCGACGGACGTCGGTGCTGGGTGTAGAGCCCGAACGCGGCGGTGAGCGCGGCCGCCGGCAGCGTGTACGCCTCGGGGGTGGCCACGTCGGCGAGGACGAGCCAGGCCCAGAGCGCGCCGAGCTCCACGAACGGGATCATCACGAGGCACCAGCGGCGGGACGCCCGGAGGCCGGCCAGGCCCATCGGGACGGCGAGCAGCGTCGCGGTGAGCGCGAGGACCGGCTGGTCGGGGCGCGACAGCACGACCGCGGCGAGCAGCGCGACCGCACCGGTCACCGCGGCTCCGGCGTCGAGCACGTCGGTGACGACGCGGGGCCCGCCGAACAGGCCCGGCAGCACCAGGATCGTGGCGAAGACGAGCAGCAGGTACGCGGCGGGGACGTCGGCGGAGGCGCCGATCGCGAACGCCAGCGCGAGAACCGTCGCGCTGGCGGTGGCGGCCGCGACGCGGCGCGGCGCCGGGGCGCGGACGAACACCGTGACCAGCACGGTGCCGGCCAGCACGGTGCCGAGGACGGCGAGCGTGGCGGTGCGGTCGGCGAGCGACCAGGCCACCGCGGTGAGTCCGGCGATCGCGGCCAGCACGACACCCGCGACCGTGGCCCCGAGCGACCCGGGCGCGGCGCCGACGCCGCCGGGGTAGCAGGCGATCGTGACTCCGGCTGCGGACAGCGCGAGCAGCACGACGAGCGCGACCGGCCAGGGTGCGTGCAGCGCGGGGGCCAGCTCCGCGATCGCCGGTGCCGCCGCCGGGATGCCGAACCGCAGCAGCGTCCGGGGGTCCCGTGGCCACCGCACTCCGACGAGCGCCATCGCCGCGACGCCGAGCACCAGCACCGCGAGCGGGTCGAGTGCGGTGCCGGCGAACTCCTGGTCCGGTCCGAGCAGCGCGGCGTCCGCCGGGGCACCCTGCCAGACCGCGGTGACCCAGGTCAGCGGCGCGACCACGATCGTCCGCAGGGTCGGCATCAGCGCTCCGGCCGCGATCACCAGCCCGGGCGCCGCGGCCACCGCGCCGACCCACCGCTCCGTGGCCGGGGCCGCGGCTCGGGCGGCGGTCGCCGCCGAGACGCCGGCGGCCACGGCTCGGGCAGCGGTCGCCGCCGAGACCCCGGCGGCCACGGCTCGGGCGGCGGTCGCCGCCGAGACGCCGGCGGCCACGGCTCGGGCAGCGGTCGCCGCCAAGACCCCGGCGGCCACGGCCAGCAGCGCGAGCACCGACCGGTCCACGGTGCGGACGAACCCGGCGTACTCCAGCGCCCACCCGGCGAGCGCCAGCCCGAGGTACCCCGCGACCCCGGCGACGACCGCGGCGACCAGCGCGGTCAGCGGGCGGCGTGTCCGCGTCCACACCGTGACGAGCAGCATGACCACGCCGGTCAGTCCGATCGCGACCCCGGCAGGCCCGGAGCCACCGGCCCAGCCGGACGCGTCCGCGGTGGCCGCCGTTGCCGCCGCCGCGCCGAAGCCTGCGAGCAGACCGAGCCCGACGCCGGTGAGGTAGCCCTGCCGCCGCGGGGAGGTCGCGAACACGGCGAGCAGCCCGTACCCGGCCGCGAGCGCGCCGAGCGTCACCAGCGTGACGTCCCGGGAGGTGAGCGCCGCCAGAACCGCGTACCCGCCGGAGGCCCCGCCGAGCGCGAGCAGCAGCCACGCCGCGACCGCACCGCCGCGGAGCGCGCCGAGAGCCATCGCCACCGCGGCCACCGCACCGCTTGCCAGCACCGTCACCGCGATCGACGCGGTCGCGGCCGACGGCACGAGCACCGCACCCGTGGCAGCGGCCAGCGCCCCGGCGGTGCCGGCGGCGCGACGCCACGCAACCCGGCGGAGCGCCACCGCGAGCATCGCTCCGGCCGCCAGCACGACGCCGAGCGCCACGACGACGTCCCAGGTCGACCGGGTTTCCGGGTAGGCCCACACGACGTCGGTCGGCGACGCTTTCCAGAAGAGGTCCGGGTCGGCCAGCGTCGAGAACAGCGCGAACGCGACGGCCGCGGCGGGCGGGATCGCCGCGACGCCGACGAGCACGGTGGACGTCGCTCCGGCGCCTACCCGCCACGGCGTCCGTAAGGCCAGCGTCACCACCGCACCCAGGCCGGCAGCGACCGCGAACCCGGTCAGCCCCCACCCGTCCGGGCCGAACCGCACCCACTGCACTACCGGCCCCACCAGCGCGACCGGCACCGCCAGCGCCGCCGCGAACCCCCGCGCCACCGGCACCCCGGTCCGCACGGTCTCGGCTGCCGCCAGCACCGCGGCCGCCAGCCCGACGAGCACCAGCGTTCCGACCATCCACTCCGGGACGCTCGACGGCCAGGGCAACGGCGACGACGACGCGGCGGCGAGCACCCCGGCCACCAGCGTGAGCACGGCCGCGGGACCACCACAGAGCCCCGCCACCCCACGCAGCGCCGCGCTCCCGGCCGGCGCGGCGCCCGCCGGGACCGCCGCGCCCGCCGCGCCCGCCGGGACCGCCGCGCCCGCCGCGCCCGCCGGGACCGCCGCGCCCGCCGGGACCGCCGCGCGTCGGCGCACGAGCAGGTCGACGGCGACGAGTGCCAACCCGAGCACCGCCCAGTGCACCACGGCGTCCGCCACCGGCCAGACGAGGAGCACGGCGGCGACGTGCGTCAGCACCAGACCGGCCGGCCGCACCGTGCGCACCGGCACCAGCGCCGGATACCCGAGCGCGACCACCGCGGCGACCCCCACCACCAGGCCGGCGTAGCCGACCGGGTCCACCGTGGCCGGCGCCCATCCCACGTGCCACACCGCGTACCCGTCCAGCGTGAGCAGCACGAGGCCGAGCATCGCGAACGTCTCGGCGGTCGACGCCAGGCCCCTCCGGTGCAGGACGGCCGGGGCGGCGAACGTCACCGCGGTGATCCCGGCGAGGATCACGGCCCGGCCGCCGATGCCGAACGCACCCCACGCGACCACCGTGAACACGACCGCTGCGACCGCCAGCAGCACACCACCGAGCGTGAGCAGCACGGTCTGCGCGGACCGGGTCGACGCCTCCGGCCGCGGAGCCGGGTCGCCCTCCCGCGGCACCCACACCGGCGGGCTGACCGGACGCGCGCCCGCGACCCGCTGGGCCTGCAGGTGCGCCCGGTACGCCGAGGCGGCGGTCCAGCTTCGGTAGGCCTCGGCGGCGAACCAGTCGGCGCGCTCGGCCTCGGCGCGGGTGGCGCGCGCGCGTGCGGTGGCCTGTTCGTAGGCCTGCGCGGCCGCGGCCAGCGCCGCGTCGGCGCGCGCCCGCTCCGCGTCGGCACGCGCCGCCTCCGCGGCGGATGCACGCGCCGCCTCCGCGGCCACGCGAGCCTCCGCGGCGCCGTGCGCCGGCTCCGCGGCGCCGTGCGCCGGCTCCGCGGCCACGCGCGCCGGCTCCGCGTCGGCGTGCGGCGTCGCGGATGCGCGCGCCGGCTCCGCGGCGTGCGCGGGATCGTCGGGTCGTTCGGGGGTCATGAAGCCACAGTTTCGAACCCCGGCAACAGGCACCTGAGCAGAACTACCCGGTCGACGCGCGAATCAGGTCCCCGCAGCGCTCGCCGATCATCATCGTCGTCAGGTTCGGGTTCACGGTGGTGAGCAACGGCATCGCCGACGCGTCCGCCACCCGCAGGCCACGCACGCCCCGAACCCGCAGCTGGGCGTCCAGCACCGCGTACGGATCGTCGTCCCGGCCCATCCGAGCCGTGCACGACGGGTGGTAGACGGTGTTGTGCGTCTTGTGAACATAATCCAGCAACTCGTCGTCGGTCACCGCTGACGGGCCGGGTGCCAGCTCCCGGCCGACCCACCCGGCCAGCGCGGGCTGCGCGGCGATCGTCCGGGCCAGCCGTAGCCCGGCCAGCATCACACGCTCGTCGTGTCCCTCGTCGTCGGTGAAGTACCGCGGGTCGACGCGGGCCTTGTCCCGGAAGTCCCGCGACCGCAGCCGCACGGTGCCCCGCGACCGGCCCTGAGTCACGTTCGGCGTCAGGCAGAAGCCGTTCTCGGTGGTCGGGTACCCCCACCGCACGGTGTTCAGGTCGAACGGCACCGACCCGTAGTGCATCATCAGGTCCGGCCGGTCGAGCCCTTCCCGGGTCGCCGCGAACAGGCCGATCTCCCACCACTGCGTCGATTCGCTGACCATCGGTTTCGCCGCGTCCCACATCACCAGGCCCTCGACGTGGTCGTCGAGGTTCGCGCCGACCCCCGGTGCGTCGACGACGACGTCCACCCCGACCTCGCGCAGGTGCTCCGCCGGCCCGATGCCCGACAGCATCAGCAGCTTCGGCGTGTCGATCGCTCCGCAGGAGACGATCACCTCACGGCGGGCGGACACGGTCAACCGGTGCACCCGGTCGGCGGCCAGGTACTCCACGCCGGTGGCTCGCCGATCGGAGAGCAGAACGCGCGACGCCCACGCGTCGGTGATCACGGTCAGGTTCGGCCGGGACTCGAGCACCGGATGCAGGTACGCGTGCGACGACGAGCTGCGGATGCCGTCGTCGGAGGCGTTGATCCGGAACCAGCCCGCCCCGTTCACGACGGTCGCCCCGGCGTCGAACGACACGGTCGGCAACCCGGCCTGCGCCGCCGCCTCCAGCAGCGCGACACCGCACGGATCCTGCGGCGGCACGGTCCGGATCCGCACCGTGTCCTCCAGCCGCCGCAACAGCGGCAGGCACTCGTCGAAACCCCAGCCGGGCAGGCCCCAGGCCGCCAGATCCTCTCGTAACGGCCAGAACGCGATGCACGAGTTGTGCGACGAGCAGCCGCCCAGCACCCGCGCGCGCGAGTGCCGGAGGAAGCTGTTGCCGCGCTCCTGCGGTTCGACCAGGTAGTCCCAGTCGTAGCCGGACTCCAGCAGGAACATCCAGTCGCTCAGCCGCAGGATCTTCTCGTCGCCGACGTCGGACGGCCCCGCTTCCAGCAGGCACACCGATACACCAGGATCCTCGGAGAGCCGGGAAGCGACCACGCACCCCGCGCTGCCACCGCCGACCACCACATAGTCGAACAAGCTCACCCCTTGAACCAGCGCTGCGGCGACGGCGCCGTGTTCTGCCAGATGTGTTTCGCCTCGCGGTACTCGGCCAGGCCGCTCGGGCCCAGCTCACGGCCGTTCCCGGACTGCTTGAACCCGCCCCACTCGGCCTGCGGCACGTACGGGTGGTAGTCGTTGATCCACACGGTGCCGGCGCGCAGGCCGCGCGCGACCCGCTCGGCCCTAGCGGCGTCGGTCGTCCAGACCGCGCCGGCCAGCCCGTACTGCGTGTCGTTCGCCAACGCCAGGGCTTCCGCCTCGGACGAGAACGTTTCGACGGTGAGCAGCGGGCCGAACGTCTCCTCGCGGACGATGCGCATGTCCGCGTGGCAGCCGTCGAACACCGTCGGGCGGTAGAAGAACCCGTTCGCCAGCGCGGGATCCTCCGGGCGGCGCCCACCGGCCACCAGCCGTGCTCCGTCGGTGAGTCCGGCCGCCACGTACGCCTCGACCTTGTCGCGGTGCGCTGCCGACACCAGCGGCCCGGTCTCCGACGCCGGGTCGAGCCCGTTCCCGACCACGATCCGCTCGGCGCGGGCCGCGATCTCGGCGACCAGCGCGTCGTGCATCGGCGCCTCGACCAGCAGCCGCGCCCCCGCCGAACACACCTGTCCGGAGTGGAGGAACACCGCGGTCAGCGCGTAGTCGACGACGGTCTCGAAGTCGCTGTCGGCGAACACGATGTTCGGGTTCTTCCCGCCGAGCTCGACCGTCACCCGCTTCACGGTGTCGGCCGCCGCGCGCAGGATCCCCTTTCCGGTGGCCACCCCGCCGGTGAACGACACCAGATCGACGTCCGGGTGCGCGACCAGCGACGCACCGACCGGACCGGCGCCCAGCACCAGGTTGACGACCCCGGCCGGGACCCCGGCGTCGGCCAGCAGCTCGACCAGCCGGATCGTGGTGAGCGGCGTGACCTCGCTCGGCTTGATCACCACGGTGTTCCCGGCCGCGAGCGCGGGCGCGACCTTCCAGGAGATCTGCAGTAGCGGGTAGTTCCACGGGGTGATCAGCGCGCAGACGCCGACCGGCTCGTAGACGATGCGGCTGACCACGGCCCGCTGCCCGGTGTCGACCAGGCGCCCGGGGTCGCTGTCGGCGATCGCGGCGTAGTACCGGAAGACCGCGATCACGTCGTCGACGTCCAGCTCGCTCTCCACCAGCGTCTTGCCGGTGTCGAGGGTCTCCAGCCGGGCGATCTCGTCCTTGGCGCGGGCGAGCAGGTCGGCGACCCGGAGCAGCACCGCCGCGCGGTCACGGACCGCGGCGTGCGCCCAGTCCCCGGCGTCGAACGCCCGCCGTGCCGCGGTGACCGCCGCGTCCACGTCCGTCGGATCGGCGACGTCGACCTGCGCGACGACGCTCCGGTCGGCGGGGTTGAGGACGTCGTCCTTGCCGCCGCTCGACCCGGAGGTCCACAGTCCGTCGATGAACAGGCCGGGCACGGCATCGCCCCCGCTGTTGCGCTAGTGGAAACAGGTTCCCTGTGGAGCAACAGTTTTCTCGCCTGGTGCGCGAGGGTCAAGGCAGGGAACTGATTACAGTTGCGCCATGCGGAACAGTGAGCGCCTGTCGGAGGAAACGGCTCCCCCCGGCGTCCAATCCGTCGACCGGGCGATCAGCGTCCTGGAGATCCTGGCCCGCCGCGGCGAGGCCGGGGTCAGCGAGGTCGCCGCCGAACTGACCGTGCACAAGTCCACCGCGTTCCGCCTGCTGGAGACGCTCGAGGACCGCGGGATGGTCGAGCAGACCACCGACCGCGGCAAGTACCGGCTCGGGTTCGGCGTCGTGCGGCTGGCCGGCGCGGTGTCGGCCCGGCTCGACGTCGTCCAGCAGGGACGGCAGGCGTGCGAGCGTCTCGCGGCCGAGGTCGGCGAGACCGTGAACCTCGCGGTGCTCCGCGAGCACTACGCGGTCAACGTCGACCAGGTCCGCGGCCGGGCGACCGTCACCACGCACAACTGGGTCGGCCAGCTCACCCCGTTGCACGCCACGTCCAGCGGCAAGGTGCTGCTCGCGGCGCTGCCCGCCGCGGAGCGCCGGGCCGCGTACGCGGCCGGTGGCCTGTCCGCGTACACGCCCGCGACGCTCGCGTCCGCCTCCGCCCTCGAAGAACAATTGGCGGACGTCCGGGAGCGCGGCTACGCGGTGACCGTCGAGGAGTACGAGATCGGGCTCAACGCGGTAGCCGCTCCGGTACGGGGCGCCGACGGGGCGGTGGTCGCGGCGGTCAGCGCGTCCGGACCCGCCTACCGCTGCCCGGCCGACCGGCTGCACGAGATCGCACCCGCCGTGGTGGCCACCGCCGACGAGATCAGCCACCGCCTCGGCTACTTCGGCTGAGACCGCGCGGATTCTCGCGGAACCGGGCTGTCACAGCGCCGTCGAGCCCGGGTTCGCGTCACGGCGCGGGCAGGTCCAGGTAGGACCGCAAGGCCGCGGTGGTGCCGACGTCGCGGCCGGCGCGTTCGGAGAGGAACCACCGGTGCTCCAGCACCTCGTGGAACACCTCCGCGGGCGCGAGCAGCCCGGGCGGCACCGCGTCCACGACCGGCTGGTAGACGGTGTTCAGCCAGGTGTGACCGGCGATCGTCTCCGGCACCGGCCGGCCGTCCCGCTGCTCCAGGTACGCACGGAACGAGCGGATGTCGTTGAGCAGCCGCCGCGCCTGCCCCTCCTGGACCTCCAGCCCGGTCAGCCGGAACAGCTCGCGCCGGTGGTGGCCGGTCTCGGCGACCCGGACGTCGACCCGCAGCCGGGTGCCCTCCGGTGACGTCACCAGCTCGACCTCGGCCACGTCGAAGCCGAGGTCGTTGAGCCGCCGCAGCCGCTCGGCGACCCGGTAGCGCTGCTCGTCCGGCCCGAACACCTCCTCCCGCGTCACCTCGTCCCAGAGCGCGTCGTACCGGTCGGGCAGCATCTCGGCGACCTCGATCGGATCGACGTCGGCGGGCAGGAGCGCCCCGGCCCGGAGGTCGAGCAGCTCGCCGCCGATCCGCTCGCTCGCCAGGTCGACGTCGTACCGGCGCTGGCCCGGAGTGAGCTCCGGGTGCCGCTCGACGGTCTCGGCGTCCACCAGGTAGGCGGCCAGGTGACCGGCGTCCAGGCGGAACAGCGTGTTCGACAGCGAGCAGTCACCCCAGAAGATCCCGGCCAGGTGCAGCCGGACCAGCAGCTCGACCAGCGGGTCGAGCAGCCGTTCCATCGATAACTGCCCGCGCGGACGGGAGAACAGGTAGCGGTAGGACATCGAGTACTCGAGGTACCGGGTCACCAGGATCGCCTCCTGGTCGTCCGGGCGATCGACGCAGAGCCCGAGCACCGACACCGTGGGCAGCCCCTCGGCCTCGAAGTCGGTGAGCAGGGCGTACTCGTGCCGCGCCAGCCGCTCGGCGATCTCCTTGAGCGCGTAGACCTGCCCGCTGTCGGCGACGAACCGGACCACGTGCCGGGAGATCCCGCGCTGCGGGACGTCGAGCAGGAGTTCGGGGTCCCACTCGGCCAGCGGACGCTCCCAGGGCAGCGCGAGCAACCCCGCCGCGTCGGCGGCCGTCGGCCGGAACACGTACCGCATCACCCGCTCCGGGGCGGTGCGGTGCTGCGCCGGATCACCAGCCGGGTCGGCACGACCACGTGCCGCTCGACCGGCTGCTGCCGGAGCAGGGCCAGCAGCAGGTGCGCGGTGCGGACGCCCTGCTCACGGGCCGGTTGGGCGATCGTCGTCAGGTCGGTGAGCTCGGCCAGCGGATGGTCGTCGATCCCGATCACCGAGAGGTCCTCCGGCACGCGCAACCCCGCCCGGCGGATCGTCCGGATCGCACCGAGCGCCAGCTCGTCGCAGTGGCAGTAGACCGCGGTCGGCGGCCGGTGGAGGCTCAGCAGGGTCGCCATCGCGTCCGCGGCCGCGACACCGCTCCAGTCGATCGTGCGGACCAGGGAGTCGTCGACGGACAGGCCGGCGTCCCGGAGCGCGTCGTGGTACGCGTCGTCGCGGCCGGTGGACCGGGCCGCGGCGTCCTCGTCGGGGTCGACCGCGGAGATCATCGCGATCCGCCGGTGGCCGAGGAACAGCAGGTGGTCCAGGGCCTGCCGACCGGCCTCCCGATCGTCGATGTGGACGCTCGGGTAGACCGCGTTCTGTCCGCCGGCGGCGACGATGAGCACACCCATCCGCTCCAGGCGGCGCTGCTCGGTCTCGGCCACCGCGAACGCGACGACGACGACCGCGTCGACCTTGCGCCGCGCGGGCAACCGGTGGAAGAAGTCGCGTCGATCGTCCGCATCGCCGACGTGGTAGAGCAGAACGTCCATCCCGGCGTCGCTGAGCTCGGCCTCCAGACCGCTGACCACCGCACCGAAGAACCACCGGTCGACGTGCGGCACCACCAGCGCAACCCGCCCCACCGCACCACGGGCGAGCCGGGAGGCCTCCGGAGAGACGACGTAGTCGAGTTCCTCCGCGATGCGCAGCACGCGGGCCCGAGTGGACGGTGCGACGCCGTAGGCGTTGCTCATCGCACGTGACGCGGTAGCCAGGGAAACCCCGGCCAGTCGCGCGATGTCGGCCAGACTGCTCCGTCCCGCCTGCGGCACGGCTGAGGAGTTTATGGAAGCGTTTCCGATCCTGTCCAGACCGCCTCCGGCGATTCCGACGCCGCTTTCGACGCACCCCTTGACGCCGCCCGGCGGGTGGCACCAGTCTGCTCGGAAACGCTTCCGAAAGTGACCTGTGTCACTTCGACGGTCACTGGCTCGATCTCGGCAATGACGGCGAGAGAGGCGGAACAGTGCGACGGAGAACGTTCGTACGCCGGTTCGCGGCGCTGATGGCCCTGGGTCTGCTGGTCCCCTTTCTCACCGGGTGCGGTGACGACGACTCCGGCGGCCCGACCACGCTGACCTTCTACAGTTCCAACCCCAACCAGGAACCGATCGTCGAGAAGTGCGCCGCCGAATCCGCCGGACGCTACGCGATCGACATCCAGGCTCTGCCGAACACCGCGAGTGGCGCCCGCGAGCAGCTGTTACGGCGCCTGGCCGCGCAGGACCGCGGCATGGACATCCTCTCGATCGACCCGCCGTTCATGGCCGAGTTCGCGAACGCCGGCTTCCTCCGGCCGTTCACCGACGAAGAGCGCGCGCACTTCTCCTACGACGTGCTGGCCGGCCCCCTCGAACAGGGGATGTTCGAGGACACGATGTACTCGGCGCCCGCCAACGGGAACACCCAGCTGCTCTGGTACCGCAAGTCGGTGCTGAAGAAGGCCGGCATCGATCCCGCCGCCGGTCCGGTGACCTGGGACCAGCTCATCGACGGCGCCGAGAAGGCCGGGGTCACGCTGGCCGCGCAGGGTCGCCGCAACGAGAGCCTGATGGTCTGGGTCAACGCGCTGGTCCTGTCGGCAGGCGGGTCGATCCTGACGCCGGACTCCGAGGGCAAACCCGCCGAACAGGTGAAGTCCGGGCTGGACAGCGACGCGGGCCGTGAGGCCGCGCGGATCATGCGGAAGCTGGCCGACTCGTCCGCCGCCTATCCGGGCTTCAGCACCGGCAGCGAGGAGAACTCCCGGGCCGCGTTCCAGGCCGAGGACGGCGGCTTCATGGTGAACTGGCCGTACGTCTGGGCCGCGGCCCAGACCGCGGTCGAGGACGGCTCGCTCCCCGAGAGCTTCCTCGACGACGTCGGGTGGGCGCGCTACCCCCGGGTGCTCGCCGACCGCGAGAGCGCACCGCCCTCGGGCGGCCTCGGCCTCTCGATCAGCGCGTTCAGCCGGCACAAGGACCTGGCCGTCGACGTGATCCGCTGCGTGCTCTCCCCGACCAACCAGAAGGCGTACATGTTCACGGCCGGTGACCCGGCCGTCATCGCCTCGATCTTCGACGACCCGGAGGTCCGGGAACGGTTCCCGATGGCCGATGCCATCCGGGAAGGCATGGCCGACGCGGGACCGCGACCGGTCAGCCCGTACTACGGCGACGTCACGGCCGCGGTCCAGGCGGGCTTCCACCCGCCGGGCGAGGTGACCGAGTCGTCGGCGAAGAACACCGGCGACCTGCTCGAGGCCGTCCTGTCCAACGAGCGGCTGATCTAGGAGCGTCGATGAGCACCACGATCCCCGCCGCGCCTCCGGAGACGACTCCGATCCCGCGTCGCCGGTCCCGCCCGGCGCTGACCGACCGGGCTCGCCACGAACGGAAGCTGGGCTGGATGCTGGCCGGCCCCGCGCTGTTCGTGATGGTTGCGGTCACCGGTTATCCGATTCTCAACGCGCTCTGGCTCTCACTGTTCGACTACCGGCTCACCGACCCCGACGGTCGCGAGTTCGTCTGGTTCGCCAACTACGCGACGATCTTCACCGACGGTCTGTTCTGGCGGCAGTTCGGCGTCACCGCACTGATCACGATCGTCACGGTCTCGGTCGAGCTCGTGCTCGGCTTCGCGCTGGCCCTGGTGATGCACCGGGCGCTGTACATGCGGACGCTGCTGCGCACCGCGATCCTGATCCCGTACGGCATCATCACGGTCGTCTCCGCCTTCTCCTGGCAGTACGCGTTCAGCAACACCTACGGATTCGTCAACCCGTGGTTCGGGCTGGGCGACACCGACTGGTTCGGCGGCACCTGGACGGCCCTGTTCGCGATCTGTGTCGCGGAGATCTGGAAGACCACCCCGTTCATGTCGCTGCTGCTGCTCGCCGGCCTGGCCCAGATCCCGAACGACTACCTGGAGGCGGCGGTCGTCGACGGCGCGACCCCGTGGCAGCGGCTCAAGCGGGTGATCCTGCCGAACATGAAGGCCGCGATCATGGTGGCGCTGCTGTTCCGGACGCTCGACGCGTTCCGCATCTTCGACAACGTCTTCATCATGACCGCCGGTGCCCAGGGCACCGAGACGCTCTCGTTCCTCGCGTACCGGCAGACGATCAGCCGGGTGATGGTCGGTCTCGGTTCGGCGGTCAGCGTGATCCTCGCGGTGATCGTCGTCCTGATCGCGTTCTTGTTCGTCAAGGTCTTCCGGACCGATCTGTCCCAGCAGAGAGGAGGCAACTGATGAAACCCGGACGCAGGGCCGAGGTCGCCTGGATCGTCGGCGGCATCGCGGTGATCCTCTACGCGATCGTCCCGGTTGCCTGGATCGTCTCCCTCTCGTTCAAGGGCGGCGACGACATCACCAACCAGTCGTTCCTCCCGTCGTCGCTCACCTGGGAGAACTACGAGATCGTCTTCTCCTCCGACCTGTTCACGACCGCGTTGCGCAACTCGATCGGGATCACGCTGATCGCCACCACGATCTCGGTGGTGCTCGCGACGCTGGCCGCCTACGCGGTGGCCCGGCTGGACTTCCCCGGAAAGCGCCTGGTGCTGGCGGTCGCGCTCGCGATCACGGTGTTCCCGATCATCGCGATCGCGACCCCGCTGTTCAACATGTGGCGGAACATCGGCCTCTACGACACCTGGATCGGGCTGATCATCCCGTACCTGTCGTTCTCGCTGCCGCTCTCGGTCTACGTCCTCTCGGCGTTCTTCCGGGAGATCCCCTGGGAGATGGAGCAGGCGGCCCAGGTCGACGGGGCGACGAGCTGGCAGGCGTTCCGGAAAGTGATCGTGCCGCTCGCGGCCCCCGGGGTGGCCACCGCGGCGATCCTGACGTTCTTCGCGGTCTGGAACGACTTCATCTTCGGCATCACGCTGACCTCGAGCGAGGCGTCCCGGCCGGTCCCGGCGGCGCTCGCGTTCTTCAGCGGCGAGTCGACGTTCTCCGAGCCGACCGCGCCGATCGCGGCGGCCTCGGTGATCATCACGATCCCGGTGATCATCCTCGTCCTGTTCTTCCAGCGTCGGATCGTCGCCGGCCTGACGGCCGGTGCAGTGAAGGGGTAGGGCGCCATGGCTGCCATCGAGATGCGCAACATCGTCAAGGAGTACGGCGACGGCTTCAAGGCCGTGAACGACGTCAGCATCGACATCGCCGACGGCGAGTTCATGATCCTGGTCGGGCCGTCGGGCTGCGGGAAGTCGACGCTGCTGCGGATGATCGTCGGGCTGGAGGACATCACCGGCGGGGACATGCTCATCGGCGGGAACCGGGTGAATGAGAAAGCGCCGCGGGACCGCAACCTGTCGATGGTGTTCCAGAACTACGCGCTCTACCCACACCTGTCGGTGTTCGAGAACATCGCGTTCCCGCTGCGGCTCAAGCGTGGGATCCCGGAGGAGGAGGTCCGGCAGCGGGTGGAGGAAGCGGCCGCCACGCTGGAGCTGACCGAGCACCTCCAACGCAAGCCGGCGAACCTCTCCGGCGGCCAGCGCCAGCGGGTCGCGATGGGGCGGGCGATCGTGCGCCAGGCCGACGCGTTCCTGTTCGACGAGCCACTCTCCAACCTGGACGCCAAGCTGCGCGGTCAGATGCGCACCGAGATCTCTCGGATGCAGCGCCGGATGGGCACCACGACCGTTTACGTCACCCACGACCAGACCGAGGCGATGACGCTCGGCGACCGGGTCGCGGTGTTGCGCAAGGGCGTGCTGCAGCAGGTCGCCTCGCCCCGGGAGCTCTACGAGCAGCCGGTGAACCTGTTCGTCGCGGGCTTCATCGGGTCGCCGCCGATGAACTTCTTGCCTGCGGTCGTGGAGGGCGCGCGGTTACGCCTGCCGTTCTTCGAACTGGACCTCTCCGACGACCTGGCTGCCCGGGTCGAAGGGAAGGAGCTGCTGCTGGCCGGTGTCCGCCCGGAATACTTCGAGGACGCCCGGCTCGTCGACCCCACCAAGCGGGACGCCGGACACACGTTCCGCGCCCGGGTGGACGTGACCGAGTGGCTCGGCGACTCGCAGTACGCCTACCTGCCGTTCGACGCGCCCGACGAGATCGCCCAGCAGCTCTCCGAGCTGGCCCGGGAGCTGGACAGCGAGGCGCTGCGCACCCAGGCCGTCGCGTCGATCGACTCGATGAGCCGGGTGCGGGAGAACTCCGAGGTGGACTTCTGGGTGGACACCCGGCGGATGCACCTGTTCGACCCGCGGACCGGGGACAACCTCACCCGGGACGAGGAGGCCGCGGCGGAGCTGGCGCACGCGGGTGAAGAGGAGGTCCGGAGCCGGGCGGCGGAGCAGGAACCCACCCCGGCGGACGAGGCCGACCGGGCCTGACGCGGAACGGGCCTGACGCGGACCACGGGGGAAGGGCACCGGATGGCTGACGACGAGTGGTGGCGGACCGCGGTGATCTACCAGGTCTACATCCGCAGCTTCGCCGACGGGAACGGAGACGGGCTCGGTGACGTCGCCGGCATCCGGAGCCGCCTGCCCTACCTCGCGGACCTGGGCGTCGACGCGATCTGGATCAACCCGTGGTACCCGTCGCCGATGACCGACGGCGGGTACGACGTCAGCGACTACCGGGACGTCGATCCGCGGTTCGGGACGCTCGCCGAGGCGGAGAGTCTGATCGCCGAGGCGCACGGGTACGGCCTGCGGGTGCTGCTGGACATCGTCCCGAACCACACCTCGGACGCGCACCCGTGGTTCGCCGACGCGGTGGTGAGTGGGCCCGGCGCGCCGGCCCGGGACCGCTACCTGTTCCGGCCCGGCCGGGGAGCGGGTGGGGCGGCGCCACCCAACGACTGGTCCAGTGTGTTCGGCGGTCCGGCGTGGACCCGGGTGACCGAGCCGGACGGCCAGCCGGGGGAGTGGTACCTCCACCTGTTCGACCCGACCCAGCCCGACCTGAACTGGGACCACCCGAGCGTCCGGGCCGAGTTCGTCGACACGCTCCGGTTCTGGTTCGACCGCGGCGTCGACGGGTTCCGCATCGATGTCGCGCACTCGCTGATCAAGGAGCCCGGTCTGCCCGACCTGGCGGGCCGCCGCTTCCCGGTGCCCGGCAGCACCGACGGCCACCGTGGCCCTGGACTGGAGGCGCACCCGCACTGGGACCGCGAGGAGGTGCACGAGGTCTACCGCGAGTGGCGCGCGGTCGCCGACGCCTACCGGCCGCCGCGGGTCTTCGTCGCCGAGGCCTGGGTGGACGAGCCGGAGCGGCTGTCCCGCTACCTGCGCCCGGACGAGCTGCACACCGCGTTCAACTTCCTCTACCTGATGGCACCGTGGCGGGCCGCCGACCTGCGCAAAACCATCATTCGGACGCTGTCGGAGCACCTCGCGGTGGGCGCCGCGCCGACCTGGGTGCTGTCCAACCACGACGTCGCCCGGCACGTCTCACGCTACGCCAGGGTCGTGCAGACCGCGCCGACCCGGCAGCTCGACGATCTGCTCGACCGGGAGGCCGACCTCGCGCTCGGCGTCCGCCGGGCGCGGGCCGCACTGCTGCTGACGCTCGCGCTGCCGGGCAGCGTCTACCTGTACCAGGGTGAGGAACTGGGCCTGCCCGAGATCGAGGACCTCCCCGAGGACGTGCTGCAGGACCCGACCTGGCGCCGGTCCGGCCACACCGAACGCGGACGCGACGGGTGCCGGGTGCCGCTGCCCTGGTCCGGCACCGCGCCGCCGTTCGGGTTCGGGCCGGGCCCGGCGGCGTGGTTGCCGCAACCGCCGTCCTGGGCAGCGCTCACCGTCGAGGCGCAGACCGGCGACCGGTCGTCGGTGCTGGAGCTGTACCGGGCGGCGCTGCGGACCCGCCGGGAGACGCCCGCGCTGCGGACCGAGCCGTTCCGGTTCCGCGACGAGTTCGGGCCGGACGTCCTCGCGTTCGAGCGCGGCACCGGGTTCGCCTGCGTGGTGAACTTCGGCCGCTCGCCGGTGACGCTGCCGCCGCGCGCGACCGTGCTGCTGGCCAGCCCACCGCCGGACGAGCCGCTCAACGGCCAGCTGCCCGGGGACGCCGCCGCCTGGTTGGCCCTCTGAACGGGACGCGCAAACTTTTCTTTGCATGTGCCTGATGCGGTTGGCTAAGGTGGGCGCGTGACGCGTTCACCTCCGACCGGTGACGAACTGGTCGCCGTCCTGTCGACGCTGGCCAACCCGCATCGCCTGCGGGTGGTCGCGGCGTTGCGCCGGGAGCGGACCTACGTCAGCCGGCTCGCCCGCGAACTGGGCATCAGCCGGCCGCTGCTCCAGGTCCACCTGCGCAAACTGCAGGCCGCGGGGCTGGTCACGTCGCAGCTCGAGCTCTCCGACGAGGGCAAGGCGCTGCACTACTACGAGGTGACCGAGTTCGCGTACCAGCTCACGCCGGACACGATCACGGCCGCCGTACCGACGCTCACCCCCGACCTATCCGCGACGAAGGGACCCTGACCATGGACGGACACGAGATGGCGGAGGTCGTCGGGGCGGTCGGCATCTTCACGTTCATCACGATCGTCGTCACGGTGACGATCTGGCAGCTGTTCGCGACCTGGCGGGCCAAGGCCGCGCTCGCCCGGGAAGCCGAGTACCGGGACCTCACCGCTCGTGCGGTCAGTAGCCAGGAGGAGGCCAACCGGCAGCTGGCCGACCTGCGCACCCGGATGGAACGGCTGGAACGCGTCCTCACCGAAGTGGAATAGGCCCTGAGAAAGGCCCCGGTCCGTCGAGCGGCAACTCGGCGGACCGGGTGGACGAAGCATTCACTCGCCCTCGCGGGCGAGCTCTCTTCCGAACGCTCCTCCGGCGAAAGGACACCAGGTCATGCTGGGTCTGCGCAAATCTTCCTCCGACGTGCCCACCGGGCCGCCCGCTCCGGTCGTCGAACGGATCGCCGCCTGGTCGTCTCGGCACCGGTTCGTGGCGATCGCCGGATGGCTGGTCCTGGTCGCGCTCGCGGTGGTCGTGAGCACGCTCATCCCCGGCGAGGGTGCCCGCAGCGTCGACCCGGGGGAGTCCGGCCGCGCGCAGCAGGTGCTCGACGCCCAGGAGGGCGTCCAGGCGATCCAGGAGAGTGTCCTGGTG
This sequence comes from Cryptosporangium aurantiacum, assembly GCF_900143005.1. Taxonomy (NCBI): domain Bacteria; kingdom Bacillati; phylum Actinomycetota; class Actinomycetes; order Cryptosporangiales; family Cryptosporangiaceae; genus Cryptosporangium; species Cryptosporangium aurantiacum. The sequence continues at coordinate 34,092 of NZ_FRCS01000013.1, read as the reverse complement.
CAGAGCGGCGACCCGGCGGCCACCCGGGCCGCGGTGACCGACCTGGTCACCGCGCTCCGCGGTGCCGCCGTCGCCGAGGTCTGGTCACCCCTCGTTCCGGACGGTACGGCCAGGCTGACACCCGACCGCACTACGGCGCTGATCACCTACCAGGTCGCCGGCCCCATCGAGGGCTCCTCCGCACGCGCCGACGACGTCGCCGCGGTCGCCGACCAGGTCGCGGACCGCTACCCCGACGTCCGGTTCGCGCCCGCCGGTGACCAGAGCCTCGCGGCGGCCGTCGACGCCGCGATCGGCGACGACGTGCGCCGGTCGGAACGGATCTCGCTGCCGCTGACCGTCGCGATCCTGCTCGTCGTGTTCGGCGCGCTCGTCGCCGCGTGCATTCCGGTGCTGCTCACCGCGACCGCGGTCGTCGCGACGTTCGGGCTGCTCCAGGTCGTCGACCACTGGCTGCCGATCAACAGCGCGGCGAACACGATGGTGCTGCTGATCGGCGTCGCGGTCGGCGTCGACTACGCGTTGTTCTCGCTGCGACGGGTGCGGGAGGAGCGCGCGGCCGGCCGGGACACGGCGACCGCGGTGCGGATCGCCGCGCGCACGTCCGGCCGGGTGATCCTGGTGTCCGGCCTGGTCGTCGTGGTCTGCCTGAGCGGTCTGCTGTGGACCGGAATCGGGGTGTTCCGCGGCGCGGCGGTCGGCATCGCGCTCGTCGTCGGGATCGCGGTGCTGGGGGCGCTGACCGTGCTGCCCGCGCTGCTCGCCGCGCTCGGGCACCGCGTCGAGTGGGGACGGCTGCCGTACTGGGGGCGGCGGCGCGCGGCCGGACGGCGGTCGGCGGCGTGGGGCAGGCTGGCGTCCGCGGTCACCAAGCGGCCGGTGCTCTGGGGCGGCGTCGCGACGCTCGTGCTGCTGACGATGGCCGCCCCCGCGGCCGGGATGCGCCTCCAGGACGCCGCGGTCACCGACAGCCTGCCGCGGAGCGTCCCGGCGATCGACGCCGCGACGCGGATGGACGCGGCGTTCCCCGGTGCGGCCGCGCCCGCCCGGGTCGTGGTGTGGTCGGACAGCGAGACCCCGGCCGACGTCGGCCGGGTGCGGGACGCGCTGGCCGGGATCGACCGCGTCACGGTGGTGCGCTACGGGGACGTCGTTCTGGCCAGGGTGCCGCTACCCGGGTCCGGCACCGACCCCACGTCGACCAGGGCCCTGGACGAACTGCGCACGACGACGCTGCCCGCCGCGCTGGGGGACCTGCGCTTCGCGGTGTCCGGGCGGACCGCGTTCGCCGCCGACTTCGCCGACCAGCTGTCCCGCCGGACGCCGTACGTGCTGGCGTTCGTCCTCGGGCTCGCGTTCGTCCTGCTGCTCGTCGTGTTCCGGTCGGTGCGGGTCGCCGCGGCGTCGATCGTGCTGAACCTGCTCTCGGTCGGCGCCGCGTACGGCGTCCTGACCTGGGTTTTTCAAGACGGGAACCTGAGCGGACCGCTGGGGTTCACCGCCTACGGCGGGGTCGTCGGCTGGTTGCCGCTGTTCCTGTTCGTCCTGCTGTTCGGGCTCAGCATGGACTACCACCTGTTCATCCTCAGCCGGATCCGCGAGCGCCGAGCCGCCGGGATGCCCGATCCGATCGTCGACGGGATCGCCTCCAGCGCGGGCGTGGTGACCAGCGCGGCCGTGATCATGACCGCGGCGTTCTCGATCTTCGTGACGCTCAGCGCGATCGAGTACAAGATGCTCGGTGTCGGAGCGGCGGTCGCGATCCTGCTGGACGCCACCGTCGTGCGGGGTGTGCTGCTGCCCGCGGCGCTGGCGCTGCTCGGCCCGAAGGCGCTGGGACCCGGCGCGCCTGACCGCCGGATGGTGGTCGACGAATCGTCCGGTACCCGACATGACGCTGTCGGTTCCATCCCGAATGCGCATGGATAGGAGTCACCCGAGAGGGTTCATGGCAGGGACGGGCGCCACGGGGGAGCCCGTCTCTCCCGCGTCCCCGCTATCCGTTCACGGTCGTCGTGGGCTTGCCGACCTGGCTCGCGGCCTCGATCAACCGGGCCGCGCGCTGGTCCCTGCCGACCTGGAGGGCGTCCAGCACGACCGCGCTGTCCTCCGGCCGGGCGACCGGGTCGAGCACCCAGACCTTGACCGGCAGCGTCCCGAGCCGGTGCGGCGGAAACGTGCCGTACGCGGTGTAGGTCTCCGGATCGTCCTTCCGGGGCGCGATCGTGGCCGGGATCGCGCTGACCACGGCGTCCTGATCGTTCGGGTCGTACTGCGCGAGCAGCACGACGACCTGTTCCGGCCGGGAGTACAGGCCGCTCACGGTCAGCGTGACGGTCTCGCCGTCGTAGGTCGCCCCGCTGGCGGTCGGAACCGCGGGCGTCTCGTCGGTGGCGGTGGTCGTCGTGCCGTTGCCCGTGTTCGGCGTCTCGGGGTCGTCGTCGCGGGAGAGCACCAGACCGACGAGCGTTCCGACCGCGACCACGACGAGGACGAGCGTGACCGCGACCACCGTGATCATGCCTGCCCCGGCCGGGTGCCGGGGACCGTCACCCGGGTCGCGTGTGAACGGTGGCAACAGGCTGGACAGGCGGCTCCGGCGCTCGGGTTCCGCGTCCGCCCGCTCGCCGGGTTCCTCGTGCTCGGGATCGGAACGGCCGGACCGCGAGGCCGCCCGCGCCTCCTGCTGCGCGAGGGCGAGCTGCTGCCGGGTGGCGGCCAGTTCGTTCTGCGCGCTGACCAGGTCACGGTGCTCGTCCTGCCAGAGCGGGAGCAGCTGGGCGACGAGCGCGGCGGTGCCGGGTGTCAGCGTCCCCGCGCCGCCCAGGTTCGCCAGGTGGCTGCCGAGCGTGGAGGTCTGGCTGTTCGCGACGGAGACCAGCACGTCCCGCTCGTCGTAGCCGTGCTCGAGCAGGCTCGCCAGGCCCGCGTCCACCAGGATCGCCCGGTCGGACGCGGCGCGCGTGGGCTCCTGAGCGACCCGGTCGGCGAACGCGGACATCCGGGCCCACCACTCCGGCGGGGTCGGTCCGCCGGACCTCGCCTGCTCGTCCACCCAGGCCTTCACCAGCGCGTACAGGGCCTGATCGAAGCCCGCTGCCCGCGCGGGAGCGTGCAGCGCGTGGGCGAGGAGACCGCCGCACAGCCGGGCCGAGCGCCGGCCCAGGTGGTCGGCGACCGCGCGGACGGCGCCCAGCGGATCGCCGGTGGCCAGGAGCACGCGGCCGACGTCGTCGGACACCGTGTCGCTCTGCTCGATCCGGGCGGCGAGCCCGGCCGCGTCGAACGGATACAGTTCCGGATAGGTCTCCGGGGTGTACCCCATCGCGCGGAACAGCCGGGCGGCCGCGATCCGGGCCGCGTGATCGTGCCAGCGACCGCCCGGCGCGATCAGGGCCTCGATCAGCGCGGCGTTCTCGGCGTCGGTCAGGCTCTCCTGCACCACGCGGCCCAGCCAGTCCTGGTATCCCTCGGACGGCGCGCCGTTCGCCGACGGCAGGCCCAGGGCGTCGGCGACCGTCTGGTCGGTCTGCACGTGGCCGGCCAGACCGTGGAACAGCAACGCGGCGACGCCGGTGTCCAGCCTCGTCCGTCCGGTCCGGATCGCCTGGGCGGCGGCGTGCGGTGTGGTCGCGGCGTACTGCCGTACGCGCTCGGGCATCGCGAGCAACGTGCTCCACGACCCCTCGCTCAGCAGCTGCGAGAAGTCCTGCTCGGGGCGGTACCAGGCGTCGCACGTCCGCTCCAGCGCGGCGCGCACCGAGTCCGTCTTCGCGGTCTCGGCCGGATCCGCGACGCTCCCGGTCGCCAGGCCGCGGGCGACCCGGCCGACGAGGTCGGCCGCGTCCGCACCAGGAGACGGCCGGGGCCGGTTCATGGCCTCGAGCCACCCGGTGACCTCGGACGCCGCGGGTCCGGCCATCCGGCGCATCTGCGGCGACCACTCACCGACCACGGTGGTCTGGGTGGCTTTCGCCGACTTCGCCGGCTGCAGCAGGCAAGTGTGCCAGCGCAGCCGGCGGGCGACGCCCGGCGGCACGACCGCGAGCGCAGCCGGGAGCACGGCCGCCATCAGCTCGGGGCCGGCCGGGACGATCGTCAGCCCGAGCGGGCCCAGCAGCGCGATGAGCAGATCCGCCGTGGCCTTCTCGAACGCCGCCGGGTCGCCGGGTACCGCCGGAGCGGCCTTGGGCACGGTCACCGACGTGGCGCCCCACGGCAGGCGGTCGGGGTTGCCGGCCTCCGGGTCACCGACCAGCGTCGCGGCGGCACGCCAGACCACCGAGGCCGGGTGCCTGCCGTCCACGAAGCCGAACTGGACGGTGCCTGCCCGGTGCCCGGTGCCGCGGCTCTGCACGGTGAAGCACCAGTGGTCGTCCGCGGACCGGACGGACACCGACGACAGGCTCCAGATCGGGATGCCCGCCAGGTCCTGGAGGCTCTCCGGCGGCTGCGGGACGAACTGGTTGAGGTGGTCGTTCGCCAGCCCCCAGTACTGGTCGGACACGCTCTCGCTGGAGTGCCGCTCCCGTCGCCAGCCCTGGCCGGTGTCGGTCCATCCGACGGTGGTGAAGCGCACGGTCTCGGCCATCACAGCACTCCTCGGAGCACGCGCAGCAGCAGCTGGGTCAGCGACGCGGAACGATCGACGGTGTCGGCGAAGTCGACGGTGTCGTCGAACGGGTCCATCGTGGGCCGGTCCCGGCCGGGGCTCTCCTGCGGTGTGGCCGCCAGCGGTGAGCACAGGAAGACCCGGACGTCCGCCCACGGCATGCTCATCAGCCCGACCATCGCCTCGCCGTACCCGAGCGCGAAGACCAGGCCGCAGCCCATCGCGGACATCACCAGGTCGCGGGTGAGCAGCGGGTCGTCGGCACCGGCCCGCCCGGCCTGGTCGGCGGGGCCCGGCTGCAACGCCCGTCGCAGGTGTTCCCCGACCGACGGGACGTGCAGCACCGGCCCGTCGTAGTACGGGTCGTCCGGGTCGGCGCCCAGCCGCACGTCGGTGGCCGAGCCCTCCTCGACCAGATGCCAGAAGCGCTCGGCGTCGGAGTAGTGGTCGAGCAGCGAGTCGGCGAGGTCGGAGAGCCGCTCCCGCAGCACGTATTCGTCGGCGACCAGCCGCACGTCCAGGCGCCGCAGCAGCTCGGCGCAGTCCGGGTCGGGGTGGTAGACCTCGCCGACGTTGCGTGCCACGTGGTCGAGGTAGTGCACGATTCCGGCCTTGAACGCGCCGCGCTTGCCGATGTCGTCCAGCCGCGCCGGTGCGCGGTCCATCGTCTTCTCGAGCGCCAGCCGGATGATGTCGACCTTGCTGACCGCCACCAGCAGCCGGACCCGGCTGTGGTCGTCGGTGAGGAACTCACCCTCCAGCTTGGTGATCCGCTGGGCGATCGTGCGCTGGACCCGCCGACGCTGCGCCCGGACCGTCCGGGTGAAGTTCTCCGCGTCCGGGTCGTCGCTGGTGGCGCCCGGCCGCAGGCTGCCGCGGAGCAGGCGGTCGTAGGACCCGGGCTCCTGGGCCTCCAGCGCCGACCGCGCGAACCGGTCGAACACCTGCGCCTCGAGCAGCGGGTCGATCGCCCAGACCAGCGCGTTGTAGCCGCGCAGCACCGCGCGCTCCCGGACCGTACCGACCGCGCTGCGCTCGTCGCGGTCCTCGAAGAACTCCCCGGCGAGGTCGACGACGCAGGTCCAACCGTGGCGTCCCGCGGCACCGTCGCCGACCCTGGTGCGCAACATGATCGGCTGCGGCGGCATCGTGCCCCAGCTCGTCTCGTCCACCATCGTCTCGGTGACCGTCTCCCGCAGCAGCTCGATCACCGCGTCGTACATGACCGGGGAGACCAGGCTGTTGAGGATCTGGTACGGCGCGAGCGACTGCGCGACGGTGGCGCCCATCGGCTGGCCGGTGGTGAGCGTCGCGTCGTACTGCGCGCGGCGCTGGTTGAGCGTGTAGTCCTCCAGCGGAGCGCCCGCGTACGTCCGGACCGTCACCCGGTCGTCCCGGCGTCCGCCGGGGAAGTCGCCGACGTGCGTGAGGCTCTGGTCGAGCATCCGGGTCAGCAGGTAGGTCTTCCCGGACGCCACCGGCCCCATCGCCGCGACCGTGTTCCAGTAGTGGACGCCGAAGTGCTTCTCGTTCTCCCCGAGCGCGGCCGAGTACGGGAAGATGTGCCCGTTTCCGCACAGGATGTACGTGTGCTCGATGCTGTTCGGGTGGAACGCCGGCTGGTAGGACTTGCGGGTCGCGGTGTGGTTGCCGACCACCGACAGCCGCCAGGTGTGCCTGCGGTCCACCGGGCTCCCGACCTCCAGGCACAGCGCGGGACGCCGGACGTACCGGCCGTCGGCGCCGACCTCGGGCACGTCGCCGAGGATCGCCGCGCACGCCGGGCACCGGTAGCCGTACCGGGCGCGGACCTCGGAGAGGACCTCCGGCCCGGGTTCGCGCGGCGCCTCGGTGTCGCGCGCCCACTCCTCGTCGAACGGCTCGAACGCGGGCTCGGTGGTCATCGCAGCAGTCCGATCACGAGGCAGGCGCAGGTGCCCGCGAGGAGGATCGCGAGCGCGAGCAGCCCGCCGGTCCGGAGGCCGGACGCGATGCCTGCCCTGCGGCCCGCGCGGGCGGCCCCGGCCAGGTAGGCCGCGATCGCGGTGTCCACGACGCCGTGCGACGACGCCCGCTTGGACAGCGGCCCGCTCCAGTCGCCCAGTTGAAACGTGAGCGCCGAGAGCCGTTTGCGCTCCGGTTCGCAGGCGCGCCAGACCGCGGCGTCCAGCGCACGGCGTCCGGTGAGGACGTGCAGCACGTGCTGGAGGGAGGACATCAGCTCACCAGCTCCCGGATGATCGTGACGACGAGGAGGAGCGCGAACACGGGAAGGCCGACCAGCCACGGCCACCGCGCCGCGTGGTACTGGCGCGCCGCGACCCGGCTGGCGACCAGCACGGTCGCGTTGAGCACGGCGTCCGGGGCGTCCGGCGGGATCAACGCGGCGGGAAGCGTGCGACGCACCTCGTCGATCTCGGCGCGGTGGGCCCGCACCAGCTCGGCGTCGACCGGGCCGGGGGGCGCGTCCAGCGACGTGGGTCCGTCCTGACCGTTGAGGACGTCGGTGATCCACTGCTCCGCCGACCAGTTGCCGTACGCGTCGTAGGGCTGGTCGAACGGCTCCACCAGCGGGTCGATCACACCGTCCCAGTCCGTTCCCCACGCGCTGCGGAGCATCACCCGGACCTCGTCGCCGGTGATCGGGCTGCCGTCGCGCTGTGCGCGGGCGATCACCGCGTCGGCCGTCGCGGTGCCGGCCACGGCGCCGAGCGCGACCAGTGCGAACCCGTACCGGTCGTGCGCCTTGAGCACCTCGGCGGTGATCGGGCGGCGGGCCCGGATCGCCGCCGTCAGCCCGGGGTGGGTGTAGGGCAGCGTCAGCCGGATGTCGTCGGTCCGGGCCTCGAGCCGCAGCACCGCGTCGGCGTCGATCAGCACGAAGCTCTCGACCGCGCCCACCGAGTACGACCGGACGTTCGCCGGCTTGATGTCGCAGTGCGCGATCCCGGCCTGGTGGCAGGCGTCGATGCCGCGGGCGACCGCCTCCAGCTCCTGCAGCTGATCGGTGCGGGGGACGGCACCGGCCTCGATGAACGGCATCGGCTGCGGCAGGTACCGGGTCAGCACCAGGAAGCAGTTCTCCGGCTGCGGATTGTCGTCCAGCCCGAACCAGCTCCAGAGCCGGGCGTCGGAGGTCTCGAAGATGCCCTCCGCGTCGGCGCCCAGGTGTGTCGTGGCGACCTGCTGGACGCTCTGGTGTGTCATCGCCGGAACCACCCAGACCGGCGCGACCGCCCACGGTGGCCGGAGCGCGGTGCCGTTCAGCCGGGTGTTCGCGTCCAGAATGTCGCTGCTCTGCTGCTTGAAGTGCCGCATCAGCCAGCGGGCCTCGACCGGCGTCGCGCACCAGTAGGCCTTCACGAACCAGTTCTTGAACGGCAACTGGGCCCGCTCGCCGCGCAGGCCGCCCCTCCCGACCTGCGGGGGGAGCGCCTCCGCGGTCAGGCCCCGGGTGTAGAGCACGTGCGCGCTGATCAGCTGCGCGCCGTGATCCTCGCCCGCGGGCACCGGGTACTTCCGGACGACGCTCTGCCGGTTGTCCGGCGGGGCGACGTCGACCGGCAGCGCCCAGCCGCCGACCGGCAGGTACACCCGGTACCAGGGGGCGCTGTCAAAATCGGGCGCCGCACTCATCGGGCCTCCTCTGCCGAGATCGTGTACTGCAGGACGGACACGCCGGGTTTCGTGCGGTGGCGCCATCGCAGGACGCCGGACCGGGGTAGCGGCACGACGTCGTCGGTGGTCAGGTCGAGCGTGTCGAGCGCGATCAGGTAGTCGGGCCGGGCACCGGAGCGCAGCAGGTGCGTCCGGCCCTGCCAGTAGCAGAGGAAGAGCAGGCGCCCACCGGGGATCGAGCGGAGCAGGCTGAGCTCCATCACCGGCGTGCCCTCTCCGGCGTCGCCCAGCCCGCGTCCCAGCGGCACCCAGACCGGTGCCGGACGCAGCGTGAACAACCAGCTCGGTGTCTGCGACGAGAGGGCCGGTGACGAGGGGGCCGCGCCGTAGCTGAAGCGGATCGTCCGGTGGCCGGAGAGCGCGCGGGTCGCCGGGTCGGGGCCGACGTGGGGGATCGGCGGCAGCGACACCAGCGAGTCGTCCGGTGCGTCGGACGTCACCAGCGGTGGTGCGATTCGCGCTGGTGGGGGGCTCGTGTTGTCGGGATCGGGGAATCCGGGCGGCCCGACCGGCGTCGTGGTCGGCTGGGTGAACCGGCTCCGCCGCGGTGGCGCGGCGGGGCCCGGCAGGCGCAGCCGGTACCCCTTCCCGCTCAGCCCGTCCCGGCCGACGACGTCCGCCGCGACGTGCGCGGTGCCCAGGTTGATCCGGACGATCTGCGCGAGCGCGTCGGCGATGTTCGCCCGGAACCCGCTGTCCGCGGCCAGCTCGTGCTCGGTCTCGACGACGACGTGGATCGGCCCACCGGCTTCGACCAGCTCGGTCCCGTGCTCCGAACAGAAGCGGCTCACGTCCGCGAGAACGGCCTCGTACACCTCGGCCGCGTTCTCTCGACGCTCTCGGTCGTCCACCGGAACCCTCCTCACTCGACGGCCCCTTGTCCCTCGACGCCCCTTGTCCCTCGGCGGCCCTTCATCCTTCGACCGCCCGGATGACCTGCTGGACCAGCCACCTGGCCCGCGCGCTGCCGACCGTGTCGTCCGGCGCGTCGAGCGCGACCGCGAACGACACCGGGCCGCGCGGGCTCTCCACGACGCCCACCAGCCAGGACGTCCGGCACGCGTACACGGTTGGCGTGCACTCGTCGTCGGTCCGGATCTCGTGCGTGCCGGTCTTCACCCAGAGCGCACCGTCCGCCGACAGGTCCTTCGCCGTGCCGTACTCGGCGGTCCCGCTCAGCGCGGAGCGCAGCTCGGCGGCCTGGGCGGGGGTGAGCGCCGGCGCCGACCGCACCGGCGTCACCCGCGTCGTCGCACCGGTCGCCGGGTCGGTGACCGCGGTGACCAGCATCGGCCGGACCGGCACCCCGTCGTTCGCGAGCGTGGCCATCACCGCGGCCAGCGCGAGCGGTGTGCCCTCCACCTGGCCCTCGCCGATCGCGTTGAGGCCGCGCCCGGACCCGTCCTCCGGGTTCGTCGGGATCCGGGTGTCGCTGCCGAACGCCCGGTCGGCGAACCGCTGCGGCTTCTCCGCGGCGTACGCGAACCGGCCGTCGTCGTCGGTCGTGAGCGGGGCGGCGGTGAGGCCCAGCGCGGTCGCCATCCGGCTGACCGCGTCCCAGCCGACCTTCCGCGCGAGCTCCACGAACGCGGTGTTGCACGAGTGCGCCAGCGCGTCGGCGAGCGTGATCGAGCCGTTCTTGGTCTCCGGGCACGGGCCGTCGCCGAAGTTGCGGATCGGCTTGTCGCCGTCCCACGTCGTGGTCGTCGGCGCCGCGATCAGGTCCGTGGCGCTGGTGCCCGGCCGGTGCAGGTAGGCGGCGGCGACCACGACCTTGAACGTGGACCCGAGCCCGAACCGGCGCCCGACGACCCGGTTCACGTCGACCTTCGGCAGGTCGGTGACGCCGGGCCTGCCCGCGACGTAGGCCCGCTCGACCCGCTTCTCGGCGGCCTTGCGCGCGGTCTCACCCGCGGTCGGTTCCTGCAGGTCGTACGAGCCACACTTGCGTCGCTCGTCGGGGTCGCGCTGGCCGATGCCGCAGTCGAGGCCCTCGCGGGCCTCGATGGCGCCGTTGTCGTCGACGACGCCCGCCGGGTGCGCCTTCCGCCAGGCTTCGACGTCGTCCCGCTCGTCGAGCGGCGGGGAGTCCGCGCCGGAGCCGACGGAGGAGCCGGTGCACGGGCCGAGGCTCGGCGGCGCGGGAACGCTGCTCCCGGCCAGAACCCGGCCGGTCGCGGCGTCCATCACGACCAGGCCACCGGCGAGCGGGTCGGCGCCGTCCGGGCCGGGCTTCCGCATCGCGGCGTTGACGACCTTCTGCAGCGCCGGATCGAGGCCGAGCGTCAGACCGCCCTCCGGGAGGTCGCCACCGGGCAGCAGGCGGCGGCGCAGGCTGGACCCCGAGGTGGCGCCGCTGCCGACCACGTCGGAGTAGGCCTCGTCGAGCAGCCCGGACGGTCCGTTGCCGACCCGGACCAGGCCGCCCAGGTCGTCCGGCGTCAGCTCGCCCGACGTGCAGCGCCAGACGCCGGACCGGCGGGTGCTCGCCAGCACCGTGTCGCCGATCGTCAGCCGGACCCGTGCCCGGTTGGCCGCCACCAGGTCGGTCGAGCACTTTGCCGGGTCGATCGGACGGGTCGTCGGGCCGTCCGGCCCGTACGAGGGGTCGGGCTCCGAGACGCAGGCCCGGCGGTTCTCGTCGTAACCGACCCAGAGCGACGTGAAATCCGGCCACGGTGCCCGGTACGGGACCACGGTCACCAGCACGCCGATCACCAGGCAGAGCGGGAAACTCGCTCCGATCAGGACCCGCGCGGGCGGGGTGGGCAGCCGGGCCAGCAGGCCGGCCTGCGCGACCGGACGCTGCCCGGCGCGGCGGGTCGGTGCCCCGGCGGCCCGCGCGGCCCGGAACGTCCCGGCGTACCCGGCGACCGCGACCGCGCCGATCGCGAGGAACAGCGCCAGCGAGGCCTGCGGCCCGCGGGACAGGAACGGCGCGGTGATGCCGGAGTGCGGAACCGCGCCGAGCGTCGCCGCGAACACGAACACGAACTGGCCGGTGATCAGCGCCGCCAGCCCGGTACCGAGCAGCGCCGCCACGGTCAGCTGCTGCCGGGATCCGCGGAACCGCCCCGCGTCCGGCGAACCCGGCTGCGGTTCGGTCCGCGGCGCCAGGCCGGCCGGGAACTGGATCAACGCCAGCCCGAGCAGCACGATCGCGGCCGCGCACGCCAGCACGGTCAGCCCACCGAGCTTGTTCCACGCCGCGGCCAGCACGAAGTCCGTGGACGCGGCCGGTAACCGCGGCACCAGGACGTCGCTCAGGCCGCGGCCCCACAGCCCGCCGTCGTTCACCGCCGCCAGCGCGTGCGCGACCTGCGACCGTTCGCTCTCCAGGTCCGCGACGCCCAGCCGCTGACACACCTCGGTGCCGGGCGGGGCCGCGGCCGGTGGCGTCGCCCCGTCCGGGAGCGGGTAACACGAGGCGTTCCAGCGGTACGCCCAGGGGTCCCGCCAGATCAGGAAGCGTTCGCTCACGTAGTCGGTGAACGGGGCGACGATCGCGGCGAGCGCGCACAGCGCCGCCGCGATCAGGCCGTACGGCCGCAGGTAGCGCAGCGCGCCGGTCCCGGTCCAGGCGCGCAGCCGGGTCCGTAACCCGGGCGCCTCGCCGGTCAGTGCGTCGAACGGGGTCGCACGTGCCTCGATGCTCAGCGCCGCCCAGAGCACGCCGAGCGTCGCGGCCAGCACCGGGATCAGCGACCCGAAGTCGCTGCGCACCGCGCTGCAGAACGCGACGGCGCCGACCAGCGCCATCGGGTAGAGCAGGAACCGCGTCTGCCGTTCGAACGTGCGCGCGCTGCGCCACGGTTCGGTGCGCAGCCCGGTCCGCAGCTGCCGGACCGCGTTGCGCAGCCCGATCCGCCGGAACACCACGGCCTCGACGCTGTACTTGCTGACGACGACCGCGAGCACGACGAGGAAGACGGCCTTGCCGAACTCCGGTGTCGCGACCCCGCCGATCGTCAGCGCACCGCCGCCGGGATGCGCGATCACCGGCGCGAGGAACGGCGCGGTCACCAGCGCACCGACCCAGAGCCAGGACCAGACCGGGTTGCGTCGGGTCCGCTGCTTCCAGGCCCGCCGCCACCGGTCCCAGCCGGCCCGGAGGTCCTGCCCGACCGAGCCGCGACCGCCCTCCCGGCCGCGGCCGACCCCGGCATCGGCCCTGGCCCCGGCGCCGGCGTCAGCCCCGGCCCCTGCGTTGCGCCGGTCGGGCGGGCGCGGGCGGTCAGCGGGCCGCGGCCGGCCTGCGCGGCGGGCGACGATCAGGCCGGCCGCGAGCAGCACCAGCAGCCCGGCGATCGGCAGCCCGAGCGACTTCAGCGCGGGCTCGACGACCGTGCTCCGCACACCGTCCGCGGCCCCGCTCTCGGGGTCGGCGATCAGGCTCAGCCGCACGGTCAGCTGGCACCCGAGGTGGAACAGCGACACGACGAGCAGCAGGATCGCCAGGCCCGGCGCCGACACGTCCGTGTCGTGGCGGGCGGCGTGCGCGGCTTGCAGGACCCGCACGCCCAGCAGCAGCGCGGCCAGCAGGCCCGCCCCGACCGCGTACACCCAGACGACGTTGACGCCGCCGCTCAGCCAGACGCCGACCCAGGCCAGCGCCAGCGGCAGCACGAGCACCCACCGGCGCCGGCCGCCGGTCACCGGCACCGCGGCCCAGGCGCGATCCCGGCGCCGGAGCAGGTCGGCGGCGAGGACGACGGTGGCGACCATTCCGGCGAGCACGAGCAGGTTGCTGATCGCGCTCACGGAGAAGAATCCACTCACCGTTCCTCTTCAGGTTCGAGAAAGAGAGAAAACTCCGCGACGTGGCCCCAATTTCGACAACCGTTCGGGGGTCGCGGCGTGCTCGGTTCGACGCGCGGCCGAATAGCGCGACCGAGCGCCGGAGCATATTTATCCGATCAGGGTCCGAATAGGGCGGACCCGCTACTGCGTTGGTTCGCCCGATCGAGGCGACGACGCAATTCCTGTTCACCGAGTTCTGCCGACATCTCGGTCTGTTTCGTCCGCAGCCGGGCCCGGGCTGCCAATTCTTCCTCGCGTGCCTTGCTCTGATGCTCGATGTGCTGCTCGGCGCTCTTGATCTGGTCCCGATTGTAGGAAACCAGCGCCACCTCGTACGGGCTCGGTGCACCCAGCGTCATGAGGAACTTCAGCAGGACCGGTAGCACCTCGATCAGCGTGATGAACGCCCACAGCACCAGGTACGCCGCCTGCACGTCGCCGCGTTCGGCCCGCAGGTCGCCGAGCGCCCGGATGCGCTCCAGCAGACCCTGGTTCTTCTCGATCGCCTCCCGCGACGCGGCGAGTTCCGCCTTCTGCTCGCGCTGGTGCCGCTGGAGCTCCGCGGTGTCGTGGGCGATGTTCTGCTTGCCCAGCTTGTTGAGGCGGGCGACCTCGGAGCGCGCGGTGCGGCCGTACTGCTCCTCCCGCACCCTGATCAGTGTCTCGAGCCGGGTGACCTCGGACGTATCGCCGCTGTTCAGCGCCTGTTTCCGCTCCCGCCGGGCCGCCTCGAGCTGCCGGCCGGCGTCGCGGACCGCCCGCTGGTCCTTGACGATCTTGTCCGCCTGGCTGCGGGCGTTGATCGCCGCGGTGTCGTCCGCGACCTTCTGCTCCCACTTGGGGATGTCGTGGGCCGCGACGATCCGCTGCGCGGCGGCGGTGAGCTTCCGGTTCTGGGTGTCGCGCAGCTGGTCGTTGATCTCGTTGTTGAAGACGCGCAGGACGAGCGGCGTCGACACGACGACGCCGATCAGCAACGCCATCAGGAACCGGGGCAGCGCCTGCAGGAAGTTCTTCCACAGCGCGTCCCGCCGGGGGAACGCCGAGATCAGCCAGCGGTCGAGGTTCAGGATCGCCAGACCCCAGAACAGTCCGACCAGGACACAGACAACGATCGACGCCTGTAACGCCAGATTGATCGCCAGCCCGGCCGAGAGCGCGGCCATGCTGGCGGTAGTGAGCACCACCCCGCCCAGGCCCTCGTACTTGCCGACCTCGCCCGGCGTTTTCGCCAGTACTTCGCGATTGGCCCCGGAAAGCCAGATAAGGAAACGCCCCACTCAAGACTCCTGGCGGCCGACCACACCCGTGACTTTCCTGTGAGGATAGGGGACACGGGCAATGTGGCGTGCGGGCCGAATAGCGCTCAGTCGATTCGTGCCCGCACCCAGTCGTGGAACCCGGCGATGTGGTTCTCGCTGGGCACCAGGACGCCACCCCGGGCGTAGGCGCGGGAGCTCATCGCCGGCTGGGTGCGCTCGCAGGCCTCGAAGTCCTGCTGGTTGACGCGGTGGAACAGCTCGACGGAGGCCGACACGTCGGCGCCGGACTCCACGACCCCCGGCAGGTACAGCCAGTCGCACTCGACGACGGTCCGGTCGGCGGCCAGCGGCACCATCCGGTGCAGGATCACGTGGTCGGGCACCAGGTTGACAAAAACCTGCGGGCGGATCGTGATCGCGAAGTACCGCCGGTCCTGGGCCGCCGAGACACCGGGGATCCGGTCCAGGCCCGCCGAACCGTCCACCGTGAACCCCTCGACGCCGTCGCCGAACTCCGCGCCGTGCCCCACGTAGTACTGCGCGGCGTACCCGTTCGCGAACTCCGGCAGCACCTCGACCAGCTCGGGGTGGATCGTCGCGCAGTGGTAACACTCCATGAAGTTCTCGACGATCAGCTTCCAGTTCGCCGCGACGTCGTACCGGATCCGCCGCCCGACCTTGAGCGACGGCACGTCGTAGGCGTCGATGCTCGCCAGGTCGCCGAGGCGTTCGATCACCGCGCCGAAAACGTCGTCGGCGAATGACGGCGGGTCCTCGGCCAGGCACACCCAGACGTAGCCGAGCCACTCGCGGGTGTGCACCGGCATCAGCCCGTAGGCCTGTTTGTCCAGGCTGGGCATGCTCGCCAGGTTCGGAGCGGCGATCAGCTTGCCGGTCAGGTCGTACGTCCAGGCGTGGTACACGCACCGGAACGCCCGACCGACCGAACCCTCCTCGTCCACACACAGTTGGGCCCCCCGGTGCCGGCAGACGTTCAGGAACGCCCGAATCCCGCGGTCCCGCCCACGAACCAGGACGACGCTCTCCCGCCCGATTCGCACGGTGCGGAACGCGCCGGACGCGGCCAGGTCGTCGGCGCGGACCGCGCAGAACCACATCCGCTCGACGATCCGCTCCTGCTCGCGGGCGAAGACCTCCGGGTCGGTGTAGTACCGGCCGGGGAGCGTGGCCGGCAGCGGAGTCATGTCCGGCTCCCCGCCGCGGAGGAACGGGCCGGGTCGAACAGCGCGATCGGGTGCCGGGTCGTGCCGTCGGTCGCCAGGTCCGCGAGGATCTCGCCGACGACCGGCACGAACTTGAAACCGTGGCCGGAGAACCCGCACGCGATCACGACCCGCTCGTGCTCCGGGTGGGGCGCGATGACGAAGTGCTCGTCGGGCGTCGTCGTGTACATGCAGGCCGCGCCCCGGAGGAAGCGCCCGGGGAGCGTCGGGAGGTCCCGCCCGGCCCGCTCGGCCATCGCGGTGATCTCGTCGTCGTGCACCTCGCGGTCCAGCGTGTCCGGTGTGGTGTCGATCCCCTTCCGGAAGAATGCGATCTTGACGCCGCCCTCCGGACCGTCGATCGACGGGAACCCGTACGTCTGGACGCCGGTCCGGTCCTCCCAGACGTAGATCGGGTGGCGGTCGGGCAGGTACGGCTCGACGCCGCCGACCGGCTGGAACCAGTACATGACCTGCCGTTCCACCCGGAGCGGCAGGCCGAGCGAGGCGAGGACACGCGGGGCCCAGGCGCCGGGGGAGATCACGAGGGTTCCGGCGGTGTACGTCCCCCGTGCGGTGGTGACGGCTACTCCACCGCTGTGCGCCGACCAGTCCAGGACCGGCTCCTCGAAGTGCAGGTCCGCACCGAGCCGGCCGGCGACCGAGAGGTGGGCGGCGACCGACGCCTCCGGACGGACGAACCCGGCTCGCTCCTCGTAGAGCCCGACGACGTCCTCGTCCGGCGCCGTCGTGGGGAAGCGGACGCGGATCGTCTCGGCGTCCAGCAGCTCGTGCGGAAGGTTCCACTCGCGGGCGGCGGCGAGGCTGCCCGCCACCGTCGTGGACTCCGCCGGGCCGACGTAGAGCCCGCCGGTGAGCGTCAGCAGGTCCGCGCCGGACGCCGCCTCCAGGTCCTCCCAGAGTTCGTAGGCGCGGACCAGCAGCGGGACGTAGGCCGGATCCTCGAAGTAGGACTGCCGGATGATCCGTGAGCCGCCGTGGCTGGAGCCCAGCGCGTGCGCCGGGCCGAACTGCTCGAGCCCGAGGACGCGCTGCCCGCGCGCCGCGAGGTGGTGCGCCGCGGCGCTGCCCATCCCGCCCAGGCCCAGGACGATGACGTCATAGCTGTTCATGAGGTCCTCTCAGCGCCGGATGCCCCATCATCGCCGGATACGCAGCATCCCGGGGTCGACCAGTGGCTCGGTGCCGACCGTGGCGGCCAGCCGGGTACCCAGATAGTCGATCGTCACCGCGTCCCCGGCCCGCAGCGACGCGGGCAGCCAGGCGTACGCGACACACCGCCCGATCGTGTAACCGTACGAGGCGCTGGTCACGTACCCAGCCGGGGTGTCACCGGAGTACACCGGCTCCTTGCCCAGCACCACCGCGGCCGGGTCGTCCAGCGTCAGCACGGTCAGGCGGGACGACGGTTCGCCGAGGGCGCGCAGCGCATCGCGTCCGACAAAGTCTTTGTCGTTGCGGACCGCGAACCCGAGCCCGGCCGCGAACGGGTCGTGCTCGGTGGTCATGTCGGTACCGGCCAGCCGGTAGCCCTTCTCCAGCCGCAGGCTGTTGAACGCGCTGCGGCCGGCCGCGATCACGCCGAGCCGCTGACCGGTGTCCCAGAGCGTGTCCCAGAGGCGGAGGCCGAGGTCGGCGGACGTGTAGAGCTCCCAGCCCAGCTCGCCGACGTAGGACAGCCGCAGCGCGTCGACCGGAACGTCACCGACGGTCAGGTGCCGTGCCTTGAAGTACCCGAACGCCGCGTGCGAGACGTCGGCCGACGTCAGTGGCTGCAGCACGTCGCGAGCCAGCGGCCCCCACAGCCCGACGCAGCAGGTGCCACCGGTGACGTCCCGGACGTGCACGTCGTCCGGGGCGTGGCGCAGCAGCCGATCCAGGTCCAGCGGCCCGTTGACGCCGACCTGGAAGCGGGCCGGGGCGAGCCGGGCCACGGTGAGGTCGCTCCGCACGCCGCCCGCCTCGTCGAGCAGCAGCGTGTACGTGACCGCGCCGGGCGGCTTGTCGACGTTGTTCGTCGTCATGTGCTGCAGGAACCCGAGCGCGCCGGGCCCGGCCACCTCGAGCCGCATCAGCGGCGTCATGTCGTACATCGCCACCCGCTCGCGGGTGACCAGCGCCTCGGCGCCCGCGGTCTTCGACCAGTGCCGCGCCGACCACGGGTCCCGATCCGGGATCGTGCGGACCTCCGGCAGCCCGTCGTTGGCCGCGAACCAGAGCGGCCGTTCCCAGGCCGCGCCCTCGGTGAACACCGCGCCGAGCTCGACCTGGCGCGGGTAGAACGGGCTGACCCGCAGCGGCCGCGGGTTGGCCGGCGGGTCGAGCGGGTGCAGGATGTCGTACACCTCGATGAAGTTCCGGCCGGCGCGTTCCCGCACGTAGGACTCGGTCAGCTGCACCCGGTCGAACCGGTACAGGTCGCATTCGTGGACGTCGATCCCGGGGTTTCCGTCCACGATCCACCGTGCGACGGCGCGCGCGACCCCGGCCGAATGGGTCACCCAGACCGCGTCGGCGATCCAGAGTCCGGGAAGGTCGCGGTGCTCGCCGATCAGCGGGAACCCGTCGGCGGTGAACGAGAAGATCCCGTTGATGCCTTCCTCGACCTTGGTCTCGGCCAGCGCCGGCAGCAGCGCGACCGCGTCGTCCCAGGACGGGTCGAAGTCGGCGGGGGTGAACTCCTCGACGCTCGGCATGACCGCTGCCTCGGCGTGAGTCCGGATCTCGGCGACCGGCATCGGGCGGTGCGCGTACGAGCCGATGCCGACGCGGTCGCCGTGCTCGCGGAAGTACAGGTCGGCGTCCTGGTGGCGGAGGATCGGCGCGGTCGCGTCGTTCGTGGCCCCGGCGAGCGCGGCGACGGGCCCGGTCTTCGTGTACTGGTGGGCCAGCGGCAGCAGCGGGACCGGAAGGCCGACGAGCGCGCCGAACCGCGGCCCCCAGAACCCGGCGGCACCGATCACGATCTCGGCGTCGAACCGGCCCCGGTCGGTCTCGACACCGGCGACCCGGCCGTCCGGGCCGCGGAGCACCGCGGTCACCGTGTGGCCGCCGAGGAACCGGGCGCCGTGCGCGATCGCGCGTTCGGCCTGGACGGTGACCGCGGTGACGGCGTTCACCAGGCCGTCGGTGGGGGTGTGGTAGCCGCCGAGGATCCGTTCGGGGCGCAGCAGGGGGTGGAGTGCGGCGGCGCGCTCGGGGTCGAGTACCCGGCCGGGCAGTCCCCAGGAGGCCGCGAACCCGGCCCGGCGGTGCAACTCGGTCAGCCGGGCCGGGGTGGTCGCGACCTCCAGGCCGCCGACCTGGTTGAAGCAGTGCGGGCCGAGCGCTCCGAGTTTCTCCACCGTGTACTGGGCGAAGTTCGTCATGGTCTTGCTCGGGTTGGTCTGGAACACCAGACCGGGTGCGTGCGAACTCGACCCGCCGGTGGCGTAGAGCGGCCCCTGGTCGAGCACCAGGACGTCGGACCAGCCGCGCTGGGTCAGCTCGTCGGCGATCGCGCTCCCGACGACGCCCGCGCCGACGATGATCACTCGCATCGCTACCTCCAACTACTGGTGGACGCCGGGCAGCCGGGTGCCCGGGGGCAGGTGCGGGGCGGCCGTCGACGGGACGACGTGGATCGTTCCGTCGACGACCCGCACCTCGTGGGTGCGCACCGGGGCCTTCGCGGGCAGGCCCTCCGGAACGCCGGTCCGCAGGTCGAAGCGGGACGCGTGGAGCGGACACTCCACCGCGCAGCCCTCCACCCAGCCGTCGGCGAGCGAGGCGTCCTGGTGGGTGCAGGTGTCGTCGAGCGCGTAGAGCTCGCCGTCCTCGGTGTGGAAGACGCTGATCGGCGGCGTCAGGTCGTCCAGGCGGTGGCTCTCCCCACGGGGCAGATCGGCGAGTCGGCAGACCGGGATCATCGCGGCACCTCGGGGAAGGGGGTGCAGGGGGTGGTGCGTGATACAGAACGCTGTGCGTCCTACGCAACAGATTCGGAGCCTGAATCGCTCCTGTCAAGAGCAGAGGACAAGGGTGGATCGGGTGAGCGTTAATGGACGTGATGGACGCTGGACGAGAAGTGATGCCGGTGGTGACCGACGGTGTCGGCCGTGCCGATCGGCTGGCGGCCCGGATAGCGCGGGACGGTGCCTCCTGCGTGTGGTGCGGCCGGGAATTCGGGCGCTTGGTGCGCGCGACGACCGACCACCTGGTGCCGCGGGTGAAGGGCGGCCCGTCCTGGCTGGAGAACGAACTGGCGGCCTGCGGGCGGTGCAACCGGGCGCGCGGGCACCGCGGCGCCGCCGAATGGGCCGACGAGTGCGAGCGCCTCGGCTGGCCGGTCGACCGGACGCTGCTCGCGCGGACGCTCCGTGAGCTGGAGGGCGCGATCGAACGCCGTGGCGGTCAGCGCCGGGCCCGCGCCCAGATCGTCACCCAGCTCCGCCGCCTCGAGATCTGATCGCGCGCTCAGGCCGCCGGCATCGAGCAGTCGAGTGCATCCCACGAGCTTGGGGCGGCGCGTGGACGTCAGGCCGGGCGGAACGGGCCGCGCAGGGCCGCCCACTGGAGCAGCATGATCGTCTTCGCGTCGTCGATCTCGCCGGATTCGATCGCGGCCAGCGCGTCCTCGAACGGCAACTCGACGACCTCGATGTCCTCGCCCTCGTGGGCAACGCCGCCGCCCTCCGACGTCCGGCTCTCCGCGCTGTACGGCGCCGCGTAGAAGCTCAACCGTTCGGTCACCGATCCCGGGCTCATGTACGCGTCGAAGACGTGCTCGACGTCGCCGACCGTGTGCCCGGTCTCCTCGGCGGCCTCGCGCCGGATCGCGGTCTCCGGGTCGTCGCCGTCCAGCAGCCCGGCCGCGGTCTCCAGCAGCATCCCGTCCGGGTGGCCGTTGACGTACGCGGGGAAGCGGAACTGCCTGGTCAGCAGCACCGTGCGGCGCCCGGGATCGTAAAGCAAAATCGTCGCGCCGTTGCCGCGGTCGTAGGTCTCCCGGGATTCGGTGGTCACCCGTCCGTCGCTGTGCCGGTACGTGAACGTGTTCCGGCGCAGCACGTACCAGCTCGACGAGAGCAGCTCGACGTCGAGGATCTCGACCCGGGGGTTGCCCCGCAGGTCACGGCCGGTCAGGTGGAGCCCGGTGCGGCCGCGGCCGTCGGGGGCGTCCACCCCCGGTGTGCCTGCGGTGTCGGGTGGTGTCGACGTCATGTTCCTATCTTCCCGCGCACTTCTGTGAAGTATGCGCCGGGTGTCGGGTTTTTCGTCCCGGAAGATCCGCAATGGACGGTGAGTGTCCGCCGCGGAAGGTGGTTACCTGGGAACCGAGGGTTGTCGAGGATCCCGGCGGAGGGTGAGATGACGGACGTCGACTGGAACGCGCTGCGGGACCAGTACCGGGCCGGATACGACACCGGCGTCGCGGAGTTGCGGGCCGCGGCGTCGCGCTTCCGGCAGTCGGCCGAGGTGGACCTGCGCGACGACGAACTGCGCGTCGCGCTGGCCGACCTGTTCGCCGGTCTGGCCGACGACGCCGAGACGACCGGGCCCGACCCGCGGGCGCTCTCGGTGGCCCGCTCGCTCGCCGCGCTCGCGCCGCGTCCGTCGTTGCGGCAGGTCGAGCCCGCGCGTCCGGTGCCGGACGAGCCCGGCCCGGAGCCGGTGCCGGTGGTCGCGACCGCGGTGGCGCACGGGCGTCCGGCCACCCGCGCCGACCTGGTGATCGCCCGGGTCGCGGTGGCCGCGGCGTCGGTCTGGCACCGCATCCGCCGACGGCGCTGAGCTGCTGCCGTCGCCTCCGGCCGGCGCTGAGCCTCCGCTGCGTCAGGGGGTCTCCCGGGTTAGCGTTTACGCGCGCGTAGCGTAGTTGCGCGATTACGCAGAGGGAGGCGGCGGATGATCCGGCAGCGGAAGTGGGCGGTGTTCACGCTGGTCGTGTGCGGTGCGGGGCTCCTGGCCGGGTGCACCGAGAGCTCACCGGACACCGAACCGGCCGCGGAGACGTCCGCCAGTGTGTCGGCGGCGCCGACCGGGGCGTCGATCCCCGACGTGGTGGAGGTCGTCGAGCCGAGCGTCGTCACCGTGACCGCGGGGCAGTCGCAGGGCAGCGGCGTCGTCTACCGCAAGGACACGGTCGTCACCAACCAGCACGTGGTCGGCACCACGCGCGCCGTCACGCTGACGCTGGCCGACGGCGCGACCGTCAACGGAACCGTGGTCGGCACCGACGAGATCGCCGACCTCGCGGTGATCAGGACCGAGCGGACGAACCTTCCGGCGGTCGCGATCCGGTCGGACCTGCCGCGGGCGGGCGAGGTGGCGCTCGCGATCGGCAGCCCGCTCGGGTTCGAGAACACGGTCACCCAGGGCATCATCTCCGGGGTCGGACGCCAGATCCCGGCCGAGCAGACCGGCGGGCGGCCGCTCGTCGACCTGATCCAGACCGACGCGGCGATCTCTCCCGGCAACTCCGGCGGCGGCCTGTTCGACGCCCGCGGCCGGCTGGTCGGCATCAACGAGGCCTACATCCCGCCGACGTCCGGCGCGGTGTCGCTCGGCTTCGCGATCCCCAGCGCGACGGTCGTCGACGTCGCCGACCAGCTGCTCGCCAGCGGCAAGGCGACCCACCCGTACCTCGGCGTCTCGCTGACCGAGCTCACCGACGCGGTGCGCAACGCGCTCGGCGTGGACGCCGAGAAGGGCGCGGTCGTGGTGCGGGTAGCCTCCGGTTCTCCCGCCGCGGCGGGCGGGATCCGGGCCGGTGACGTGATCACGAAGCTGGGCGCGGAGAACGTCGAGGCGGTGGAGGACGTCTACGTGGCGTTGCGCGCGGTCGAGCCCGGCGACCGGGTGGACGTCGTCGTGCAGCGCGGCGGGGACGCCACCACGATCTCGGTCACGGTCGGAGAGATCACCGGCTGAAACTGTGCAACAGATGTGAGGCCCCGCGCGTCCTGGGAAGGACTGAGTTCTCAGGACGGGGAAGGTGTGTCCAGTGGCGGAGCCCGATGGCTTCGAACAGTTCGTCTCCGAGCGCGCCACCGCGCTGACCCGCTACGGCTTCGTCCTCACCGGCAACCCGCACGACGCGGCGGACCTGGTGCAGGAGGCCCTGGTCCGGTTGCGCGGTGCGTGGGGGCGAGTCCGCCGCCGGGACGATCCCGAGGCGTACGTCCGCACGACGATGGCCCGGCTACACGTCAGCTGGTGGCGCAAACGCCGGCGAGAACGGCTGGTCGAAGCGGTCCCGGAGGGCTGGGCCACCGATCCCGGCATCGAGCGGGCCGAGGAGGACATCGGGGTCTGGCGGGCACTGTCGGTCGTGCCCCCACGGCAGCGGGCGGTGCTGGTGCTGCGCTACTACGAGGGGCTCGGCGACGACGCGATCGCCGAGCGGCTGCGGGTCAGTCGCGCGACCGTCCGCAGCCAGGCGCTGCGCGGCTTACGGACGCTTCGCGAGCACCTGACGCCCGGCGCCGCACCACCGCAGCCCGAAATCCTCACCACCGAGCGGAGGCGCCATGTCTGACCGTGATCACCCGGACGGCGTCGCGCTGGACGTCGTCCTCACCCGGACGCTGAACCGGGCCGCGCACGCGGCACCACCGCCGCCGCCGGACCTGCACCGGACCGTCGCCCGGCGCCACGCACGACGCCGCGGCACGCTGGTGGCTGCGGCCGCCGCCGTCACCGTGTTCGCCGTGCTGACCGGCGCCGTCGGAGCGCTGCGGGCCTGGCGGGACACCCCGGCGCCGACCACACCCGCCACCGCCGAGGAACGGTGGCCGGACGCGGTCCGGACGGTGCCGTCGACGCTCGACGGAGTCCGCCCGCTCTCGGTGAACGCCGTGCTCCCGGACGGGCGCACGATCGCCAGCACGCCCGGGTCGGGTGGGACCGCGCAGCTGGTGATCCTGAGCGACGACTCCGAGAGCGTCGAGACGATCGTCGAGTACCCGCAGACCAGTAGCGCGAGCGTCCACATCAGCCAGGTGCGGGCCAACTCGAGGTGGGTGGTCTGGCAGCTGAGCCGCGGAACGGGACCGGAAGAGATCTGGAGCGCACGCCTCGACGCACCGCACCTGCAGAAGATCGCCACCGTCAGCAACACGCTCGGAACGTTCTCGCTCACGCTGGACGGCGACCGGGTCATCTACGGCCCGACGCCCGAGGGGATCCGGATCATCCCCGCGGTCGGCGGCACGCCGACGCTGCTGCCCGGCACCGATCAGTACTTCACCGTGTTCTGGCCCTGGCTCGTGCACAACCAGGAGGCGCCCCACCACCCGGCCGGCACTCCGACGACGCTGTGGAACACCCGCACCGGCGAACGACGCACGGCGGTGTTCACCGCGACGAGCTTCCGGGACTCGTGCAGCCCGGTCTGGTGCGTCGCGCTCGGCCACGACGGTATGCACGTCACGACCGTCCGCGTCGACGGCACCGACCGGCGGTCCTGGCCCGAGCACCGGACGGACTTCGCTTCCCTGACGCCGATCCGCGACCGCTACCTACCGCTCTTCCGCAAGACCCTGGCCCCCGACGGGACGCAGGTCCTCGACCTGATCGACCTGGTCGAGAACCGGACGGTAGAACTCGGCCGGGTCCGGAACGCGCCGTCCGTGCTGATGGGCGTCACGCTCGGGGACCGGGTCGTCTCCTGGCCGGGGGAGACCGGGTTCCAGCACGTGCTCGACCTGAAACGGGTGCGCTGAGCCGAATCGGGGTTGAATGCGGTGAGCGACCCGACGAGGAGGCGGCCGCATGACCACCGAGACCGAACAGAAGCGCGGGAGGGTGCGGGTGGAGCCGGGCCTCAAGCGGGTCCGGGCGCTGGTCGGCGGCCGGGTGGTCGCCGACACCCGGCGCCCGTTCTTCGTCTGGGAGAAGCCGTACTACCCGACCTACTACGTGCCGCGAGCCGACGTGTTCGCCGAGCTGGTGCCGACCGGCGAGGTCAGCCGGTCGCCCAGCCGCGGCGACGGCGCCGTCCAGGACGTGGTGCTGCCCGACCGGACGCTCGGGTCGGCCGCCGTGCTGTTCCCGGACTCCCCGGTGCCGGAGCTGCGGGACCTGGTGCGGCTGGACTGGGCGTCGATGGACGAGTGGCTGGAGGAGGACGAGCCGGTCTACGTCCACCCCCGCGACCCGTACAAGCGGGTGGACATCCTGAGCAGCAGCCGGCACGTC
This sequence comes from Cryptosporangium aurantiacum, assembly GCF_900143005.1. NCBI lineage: Bacteria > Bacillati > Actinomycetota > Actinomycetes > Cryptosporangiales > Cryptosporangiaceae > Cryptosporangium > Cryptosporangium aurantiacum. Next base: position 9,316 of record NZ_FRCS01000013.1, on the reverse strand, counting down.
CAGGTGAGCATCGACGGCGTCGTCGTCGCCGACTCCCATCAGCCGCGGATCCTGTTCGAGACCAGCCTGCCGCCGCGGTACTACCTGCCGCTCACCGACGTGCGGTTGGACCTGCTACGCCCGTCGACGCTGGTCACGCACTGCCCGTACAAGGGCGCGGCGACGTACTGGGACGTGGTGCTGGAGTCCGGGGTCGTCCACTCGAACGTCGTCTGGGCCTACCGGTCACCGCTGCCGGAGAGCCAGAAGGTGACCGGCCTGGCCGCGTTCTACGACGAGAAGGTCGACGTCACGCTCGACGGCGTGCGGCAGGAACGGCCCCGGACGCACTTCAGTTAGGGAGCTCGGTGGGCACCGCGATGACGTCGACCATCGCCCCGTTGCGGTAGACGGTCAGCGGCAGCGGCACGCCGATCGCGTCGGTGAACAGCAGCTTCTGTAACCCCTGGGCGTCCCGGACCGGGGCGCGCCCGGCGTCCAGCAGCAGGTCACCGGTGCGGACGCCGGCGTGGTCGGCGGGGCTGCCCGCTACCACCTCCACGACCCGGAGGCCCCGGGACGGCGCCCGGCCCTGGTTGCGCTCCGCGAGTCGCCTGGCCAGCACGTCGGGCAGCGGGAACGGCGCGGTGACCAGGCCGAGGTACGCCCGCCGGACCCGGCCGTCGGCGCGGAGGGCTGTCAGGATCCGCCGGGTCGTCGTGTTGATCGGGACGGCCAGGCCGACGCCGATGCCCGCGACCGCGGTGTTGATCCCGACCACTCGTCCGTTCGCATCGGCCAGCGCACCACCGGAGTTGCCGGGGTTGAGTGCGGCGTCGGTCTGAATCACGTCCTCGATCAGGCGGGTCGCGCCACCGCTGCGGGCCGGCAGCGACCGGCCGAGCGCGCTGACCACCCCGGCCGTCACCGTGCCGGACAGCCCCAGCGGGTTGCCCACCGCCACGACGAGCTGCCCGACCTGCAGTGCGTCGGCGTCGCCCAGTTCGATCCCGTCGATCGGCGCGTCGTCCGCCCGGGCGACCGCCAGGTCGGACAGTGGGTCCGCGCCGATCACCGAGAAGCGGCTCTCCGAGCCGTCGGCGAACGCCACCCGTCCGCTCTCCGCGCCGTGGACGACGTGCGCGTTGGTCAGCATCAGGCCGTCGGAGTCCACGACGACCGCGGAACCGGCGCCCTCGCCGCGCCTGCTCCGCACCGCGAGCGCGGCGACGTGCGGCCCGACCGTCCGGGCGACCCGGGTGACGATCTGCGAGTAGGCGTCGAGTTCGGTCATGAGGGCCTCCTCGCTGGTTGATTACCTTGTTGCAACTGTTGCTCGGTCGCGGGCTTCCCGCCAGCCGCGTTTACGATTCGGCGTGACTTCTGGTGCCCGTGAAGTGCTCACCTGGGATCTGTTCGGCACGGCGTCCCGTGAGCTCGCCGCTCAGGTCGCGGCCGACGGGTACCGCCCGGAGATCGTCCTGGCGATCGCGCGCGGCGGCCTGCTGCCCGCCGGCGCGCTGGCCTACGCGCTCGACGTGAAGAACGTCGCCACGATCAACGTCGAGTTCTACACCGGCGTGGACGAGCGGCTCGCGGTCCCGGTGATGCTGCCGCCGGTGCCCGAGATCGTCGACCTGGCCGGCGCGCGGGTCCTGATCGTGGACGACGTCGCCGACACCGGCCGCACGCTCGAGGTCGTCTACGAGTTCTGTTCCGCGCACGTCGCCGAGGCACGCACCGCGGTGCTGTACGAAAAGCCGCAATCGGTCGTTCACTGCGAGTACGTCTGGCGGCGCACCGATCGCTGGATCAACTTCCCGTGGTCGACCCTGCCGCCCGTCGGGTGAGCCGCTTACGGTAGGACCGTGCGCATCGGGGTGATCGGGGCCGGCATCGTCGGACTGTCGACCGCCTACGCCCTGCGGCGGTACCCGGTGAGCGTGCGGTGCTACGAATCCGGTGCGCCGATGGGTGGCCGGTCGCGCGGCGGCACCCGGATCTTCCGCCTGGCGCACGGCACCCCGGCGCTCGTGCGGTACGCCGCCAGGGCCCGGACCGGCTGGCGCCGCTGGGAGCGGACGGCGGGCCGCACGCTGGTGGGGGCCGAGAGCACGGTCGTCAGCGGCGTCGGCGCGGACGAGTGGTACGCCGCGATGCGGTCCGCCGGGGTCCGCTGTGGACTGTATGCCGACGTCGCCGACGTCCCGGGCCTTCCGGCCCGGCCGGGAACGCCGGGGCCGTTCCTGGTCGACCCCGCGGGCGGCGTCATCCGGGCCGAGGCCACCGGCGAGTTCCTCACCGCCGCGGTACGTCGCTCCGTGCATGTGGACGCTGTGCGGCGGATCACCGTCCACGGGGACACGGCCACGATCCACTCGACCGGCGGCAGCTGGCAGTGTGACTCGGTGCTGATCGCGGCGGGCACCGGCACCGCGGCACTGGCCGCACCGCTGGGCCTCCCGGTCCCCGCCGCGCTGGAGCACCACGTCCGATTCACGTTTCCGCTGGTGGCCACCGCCGGGCCGGACGGAGGCGCGCTGCCGCCGCCGCGCTGTTGGATCGAACGCAGCGGCGCCTGGAAGGACGGGTTCACCACCTACGGCCACCTGGCCGCGCCCGGCCAGTGGGCGATCGGCGGCCACTTACCCGAGGAGGACACCGCCTGGGAAATCGGACCGGACGAGGCCAGACGCCGCGCCGAGCCCGTCGTCACCGGTTACGTCGCGGAATTCCTCGGCGACGTCGTGGACCCCACCCCGGTCGACACCGTGTACTGCGCGGTGACGCCCGAGCTGGGTGACGGCATCCAGGTCGCGCGCGCCGGACCGGTGCTCGCCGTCTGGGGCGAGAACCTGTTCAAGTTCGCCCCCGCGCTCGGCGCCGACCTCGCCGCCGCCGTCGCGTCCCGCGGGCTCCCCGACGATCTGCCGTAGCGAGCGAGGGCTGCGGACGACCACACTGGATTCTGCTGCTGCAAAGGAGCATCGGCATGAAAAAGCTCATCAACGCTCCCGCCGACGTCGTGGTCGAGGCACTCGCGGGCCTGGCCGCCGCTCACCCGAAGCTGGCGGTCGATCTCAAGAACCGGGTCGTGTACCGGGGAGACGGGCCGGTCCGGGGCAAGGTCGGGCTGATCTCCGGCGGCGGGTCGGGGCACGAGCCGATGCACGGCGGCTTCGTCGGGCGCGGCATGCTCGACGCCGCCTGCGCCGGGGAAGTGTTCACCTCTCCCGTCCCCGACCAGATCCTCGCCGCGACCCAACTCGCCGACGGTGGTGCCGGCGTGCTCCACATCGTCAAGAACTACACCGGCGACGTCATGAACTTTGAGATGGCCGCGGAACTGGCCGAGGGCGTCGAGATCGCCACCGTGATCACGAACGACGACGTCGCCGTGGAAGACAGCCTCTACACCGCGGGCCGGCGCGGCGTGGGCGTCACCGTGCTGCTGGAGAAGATCGCCGGCGCCGCCGCCGAAGAGGGCCGTCCGCTCGCCGAGGTCGCCGCGATCGCGCAGCGTGTCAACGACCGCGGCCGCAGCATGGGGCTCGCGCTGACGTCGTGCACGGTGCCGGCCGCCGGGAAGCCCACGTTCGACCTCCCGGACGACCAGATGGAGCTCGGCGTCGGCATCCACGGCGAACCCGGCAGGCGGCGGGTGCCCATGGCGTCGGCGCACGAGGCGGCCGCGATGCTGGTCGAGCCGGTACTGGCCGAGCTCCAGCCGGACCAGGGTGTGCTGGCGTTCGTCAACGGCCTCGGCGGAACCCCGCTGATCGAGCAGTATTTGCTCTATGGCGAGGTCGCCGCGCTGCTGGACAAGCAGGGCATACCGGTCGTGCGATCGTTGGTGGGGTCGTACATCACCAGCCTCGACATGGCCGGAGCGTCGGTGACGCTGCTGGCCCTCGACGACGAGCTGCTCCGGCTGTGGGACGCCCCGGTCGACACGCCCGGGCTGCGGTGGGGCGCGTGAGTGACGTCGAGGCCTGGGTGCGGGAGTTCGCGCGGTCGGTGGTGGCGGAGGCGCCGCGGCTGACAGAGTTGGACTCCGCGATCGGCGACGCCGACCACGGCGCCAACCTCTCGCGGGGGCTGACCGCGGTGGTCGCGGCGCTCGAGGATTCGTCGTTCCCCGACGACGGGGCGTTGCTCAAAAAGGTCGGGATGGTGCTGGTCAGCACCGTCGGCGGCGCCAGCGGACCGCTCTACGGCACGTTCTTCCTGCGAGCCGCGGGTTCAATCGGCGACGGCTTCCCGGCCGCGTTCCGCGCCGGCGTCGACGGCGTCGCTGCCCGGGGCAAAGCCGCGCCCGGCGACAAGACCATGCTCGACACGCTGGTCCCGGCCGCCGAGGCGCTGGCAGCGGGCAAGGATTGGGCCGCCGTGGTGGACGCCGCCGACGCCGGCCGGGACGCGACGATCCCGCTCGTCGCCCGCAAGGGCCGAGCCAGCTACCTGGGTGAGCGCAGCGCCGGTCACCTCGATCCGGGGGCGACCTCGGCGGCGCTGCTGGTCACGGCGGCCGCGGTGACCCTCGGGGCAAGTGGCTGAGGTCGTGGCGTCAGGGGCGTGGGCGGCTGTCGTTCTGGGGGTGGCTGTCGTTCTGGGGGTGGCTGTCGTTCTGGGGGTGGCCATCGTTTTTGGGGTGGCCATCGTTCTTGGGGTGGCTGTCGTTCTTGGGGTGGCTGTCGTTCTTGGGGTGGCTGTCGTTCTTGGGGTGGCTGTCGTTCTTGGAGTGGCCATCGTTCTGGGGGTGGCCGTCGCGAGCGTGAGGTCGTCGTGGCTACGCGGGTGCCGGTCGCCAGGCGGAGAGCCGCGGCTTCGGGAGTCGTCGTCGCAGGCGTGGCGGGTCGGGTCGAGGGCTGTGACCGTCGTGGCGTCGCGGGCGGCCGTCCTGGCGGCGGGCACGGCCGGTGGCATCCTGACCGCGGGAGGCTCGGCCGGTGGCTGAGATCGTCGGTCTGGTGGCCGTGTCCCACAGCCGTCCGCTGGCGCGGGCGGCGGTGGGGCTGGCCAGGGAGATGGCGCAGGATGCGCCGGTGCGGATCGCGGTCGCGGCGGGTCTCGACGACGCAGGGCCCGCCGGGGAAGTGGGGCTCGGGACCGACGCGGTCGCGATCGCCGAGGCGATCGGCGAGGTCTCCGGACCGGCAGGCGTGGTCGTGCTGATGGACCTCGGCTCCGCGGTCCTGTCGGCCGAGCTCGCGCTCGACCTGCTCGATCCGGACGTCGCGGAGCGGGTGACGCTGAGCCCGGCGCCGCTCGTCGAGGGGCTGGTCGCGGCCGTGGTCGCAGCGGCCGGAGGAGCGCCACGGGCCGAAGTAGCGGCCGAGGCGGCGGCCGGACTGATCGCGAAGACCGAACACCTCGGTGCGCCGGTAGCGGCCGGGCCGCCGCCCGCCGCGTCCCCGTCGGCGCCGGAGGGCTCCGGGTCGCGCCCGGCGCCGGGAGACGCGGGGTCGCCGCCAGCGGCGGAGGGGGCGGGGCTGTCGGCGCCGGGAGACGTGGGGTCGCCGTTGGTGTCGGGGGGTGCGGGGCCGCCGTCGGTGTCGGAGGGGGCGGGGCTGTTGGTGTCGGGAGATGTGGGGTCGCCGTTGGTGTCGGGGGGTGCGGGGCCGTCGTCGGTGCCGGGAGGCGCCGGACATGGATCGGCGCCGGAAGGCGCGGGGCCTGGGCCGGTGTCCGGGGGCGCGGACGCGCCGTCGACGGTCGGCGGGCTGCGGGGTTCGTTCGTGGTGACCGATCCGCAAGGGCTGCACGCCCGTCCGGCTGCGGCGCTGATCGGGGCTGTGCGCGGGACCGGGGTGCCGGTGACGCTGCGGAACCTGACGACCGGTGCCGGGCCGGTACCCGCGGAGAGCCTGAGCCGGGTCGCGACCCTGGAGGCGCTGTCCGGACACGAGGTGGAGGTCGGCGTCCCAGCGGGCGCTGAGGACGCACTGCGCCGCGTCCTCAGCGCGGCCCACGAGATCTTCGGCGCGCCCCCCGGTCCGCGCTGGGCTCCACCCGAGTCCGCGCTGCCACCCGCAGCGGGATCCCCCGCGGTGGGATTGCCCGTAGCGGGCACGCCTGCAGTGGGCTCGTCCGCAGCGGGCTCCCCTGCAGCGGGATCGCCTGCAGGGGTATCGCCTGCAGCAGGGCCTTCCGCCGCGGTGCCGTCTAGCGCGGAGCCGTCTGCTGCGGAGCCGTTTGCCGCAGGGATGCCTGCGGCGGTCCCGGCTGGTCAGGGGCCATCTGAGTCGGGCGAGACCGTGGCGCTGCTGGCGGGCGCAGGAGCCCTGGCCGCATCCCCAGGGATCGTCATCGGGGTCGTGCGGCAGCGGGCCCTGCGTCCTGCTGCGGGAGATCCAGTGGCCGCGGCACGCAGCCCGGAGCACGAGCAGCAGCGGCTCGAGGGCGCGCTGGCAGCGGTGGCCGCGGAGATCACCACCGTCCGCGAGCGCGTCGCCGCCGAACTGGGCGCTGCCGAAGCCGGCATCTTCGACGCTCACCTGCTGCTGCTGGACGATCCAGAGCTACGGACGGCGGCGTCCGCGCGGATAACGTCCGGAGCCGATGCCGGGACCGCCTGGGCCGAGGCGATCGGCGCGGCCGAGGCCACCTGGAGCGCGCTCGCCAACCCTTACCTGCGAGCCCGCGCCGCCGACCTGGCAGCCCTGCGCGACCAGGTAATGGCCGCCCTCACATCTGCCGCCACCACGCGCCCCGCGCCTACCGCCGCTACGCCTGCTCCCACTACGCCTGGCGAGGTTGTGCGCCCCGAGGTCGCGTCTTCCGCCGCTACGCCTGCTCCCACTACGCCTGGCGAGGTCGTGCGCGCCGACGTCGCGACCGCCGCCACCACGGCGGGCTTCGACTCGACTGGTGAGGTGGCGCCTGCCGATGATTCGGCAGCGTCTGACGCCGCGCCCGCCGACGCCGCGTCCGGGATGGGCTTGGTGAGTAGCGCCGGGCGAGACGCTTCTGCGGATGCGAGCGTCGTCCTGATCGTGGAGGACCTCACGCCGGTGGAGGCGGTCGCGGTGGATCCCGCGCGCATCGCCGGGGTCGTCCTCGCGCACGGCAGCCCCACCGCACACAGCGTCCTCCTGCTGCGGGCCCGCGGCATCCCAGCGGTCGTGGCGGCCGGGGACACGGTGCTCGCGGTCCCGGACGGCACGCCGGTCGCGCTCGACGGCGACACCGGTGAGCTGGTGCTAGACCCGGCCCCTGACGTCCGGGAGCGGCTCGAACGCACCCGCGCCGACGCCGTGCGGACGGCGTCCGCCGCGGCGGCCCAGGCCCACCGGCCGGCCCGCACCCGGGACGGCGTCCAGATTGAAGTCGGCGCGAACCTCGGCGGTCTCGCCGACGCCACCGCTGCCGCAGCGGCCGGCGCCGACCTGGCCGGGCTGGTCCGCACCGAATTTTTGTTCCTCGACCGGGACGCCGCCCCGGACGTGGACGAGCAGGTCACCGCGTACCGCGCGCTCGCCGACGCGCTCGGCGGACGGCGTCTCACGCTGCGGACGCTCGACGTGGGCGGCGACAAGCCACTGCCGTACGCGCCGGTGCCGCCGGGCGACAATCCGTTCCTCGGCGTCCGAGGGCTGCGGTTCTCGCTTCTGCGCCCGGATTTGTTCGCGGCGCAGCTCACCGCGATCGTCCGGGTCGCACACGAGACACCGGTGAGCGTGCTGTTCCCGATGGTCAGCACCGTCGACGAGCTGCGCGCAGCCCGCGAGGCGCTGGACGACGCGGTCCGGGGTATCGGCAGGGGCATTCCGGCGGGGCTGCGGGTCGGCGCGATGATCGAGGTGCCTGCCGCGGCGCTCAAGGCGTCCGCGCTGGCGCCGCTGGTGGACGTGTTCAGCATCGGAACGAACGACCTCACGCAGTACACGCTGGCCGCCGCCCGCGGCGACGGCGGCGTCGCGTCGCTCGGCGATCCGTGGGACCCCGCGGTGCTCCGCCTCGTCGACGTGGTGTGCCGGGCAGCGGGGGAGCGGGTGACGGTGAGCGTCTGCGGTGAGTTCGCCTCGGCGCCGGGGGCGGCGTCCGTCCTGGTCGGACTCGGCGCCCGCGAGCTGAGCGTCGTACCGGCGCAGGTGCCCGGCGTGAAGCAGGCCGTCCGCGAGACCTCCGTCGCCGACGCGGCGACCCTCGTCGCCGACCTACTCACCCGCCCCGGCGCCGCCGAGGCCCGCGCCGCCGCGACGGTCCGCTCCATGTGAGAACCCGCCTGGCCTGGCAATTCGAGGCATGCCGATGGCCGCGCGGCGTCGGTGGGCATGCCGATGGGCCGGGTGACGGGGTGCCGCCCGGCTGTTTCGGCTGTTGGGTTCGCTAGTCGGGTGGGTCGAGGATGGTGCCGTCGGGTCGGCGGATGGTGAGTTCTTGTCCGTCGAGTTGGAGGGTCCAGCCTTCGTCGTGGACGCGGTGGTGATGAAAGCCGCACAGGAGGATGAGGTTGTTCATGTCGGTTGGTCCGCCGTGGGTCCAGGGGATGATGTGGTGGGCTTGGGTCCAGTGGGGTGGGCGGGTGCAGTAGTGGAATCGGCAGCCCTGGTCCCTTACGACGAGGCCGCGGCGCATGGTGGGTGGGACGAGGCGGGTGCGGCGTCCGACGGCGATGGGGACGTCGTCGGGTCCGAGGATGATGCGGTTGATCGCGGCGTCGCAGGCGATGCGGTCGATGGCTTCGAGGGGGAGGGTGTCGCCGAAGTCGGTGCGGCCGCCGTCGCCGGGTCCGGGGACCCACCGGCTACCGGGAACCCAGACCCGGGGACCACGACCGGAGCCACTTCCCGAGCCGCCCGAGCCACCGCCGGAGCCGCCGAGGCCATCGCTTCCCGGGCCGCCGCCGGAGCCACGGCTGGCGCTGTTACCCCGGTCGCCGCCGGAGCCACTGCTGGAGCGGCCGAGGTCACCGTTACCCGGGCCGCCGCCGGGGCCACCCGGGCCGCCGGGCCCGCTGCCGGAGGCGCCGGGGTGCGTGTCGGGGCCGCTGGGTCCGGTGTCGGGGTGGTTGCCGGTGGGGGTTGCGGGTTGGGGTTGGTGCTGGGGGTCGGTGAGCCAGTCGGTGACCACGTCCCAGTCCCAGTCGCCAGCCCGGATCTCGTCGGCGGCTTGATCAGGGTCCGCGGCGCAGTCGGTATCCGGGTCCCACATCCGGTCGAAGCCCCGGTCGGCATCCGAGCCGAGATCCCAGCCGGACACACCGCTGTTCGGCAGCGGGCCGTCCGGGCCGGAAACTCGGGTGTCGGCCAGGACGGTGCGGCCGGCCGGGGTGCGGCGCAGGTCGCTGGCGTGGACCAGCACGGTGAGGTGGGGTTGTTCACCGGCGGTGGTG